>NZ_JBFULO010000225.1:0-5940 GCF_054049855.1 Stenotrophomonas sp. P5_B8
ACAATGGTCCATCCGGCGGCCTTCCGGCCTGCCCCCGACGTTGATGGACCCCGCGTGACCGATAAGCAGCCCGAACACACCCCGCTCATGAAGCAGTTCTTCGCCGCAAAGTCCGAGTATCCGGACCTGCTGCTGTTCTTCCGGATGGGCGWCTTCTACGAGCTGTTCTACGACGACGCACGCAAGGCCGCGCGGCTGCTGGACATCACCCTGACCCAGCGCGGCAGCTCCGGCGGTGCGCCGATCCCGATGGCCGGCGTGCCGGTGCATGCCTACGAAGGCTACCTGGCGCGGCTAGTGGCGCTGGGCGAATCGGTGGCCATCTGCGAGCAGATCGGCGACCCGGCGCTAGCCAAGGGCCTGGTCGAACGCAAGGTGGTGCGCATCGTCACCCCCGGCACGGTCACCGATGAGGCACTGCTGGACGAGCGTCGTGACACCCTGCTGATGGCGCTGTCGCGCGGCAAGCACGGCTTCGGCCTGGCCTGGGCCGACCTGGCCGGCGGTCGCTTTTTGGTCAACGAAGTAGATTCGGAAGACGCGCTGGAAGCCGAACTGGCGCGCCTGGAGCCGGCCGAACTGCTGGTACCCGACGAAGAAAACTGGCCGGAGTTCCTCAAGCACCGCAGCGGCATCCGTCGCCGCGCGCCGTGGCTGTTCGATCCCGACAGCGGCCGCCGCCAGCTGCTGGCCTTCTTCAAGCTGCACGACCTCACCGGTTTCGGCATCGACGACAAGCCGCGCGCGACCGCGGCGGCCGGCGCCCTGCTTGGCTATGTCGAGGAAACCCAGAAACAGCGCCTGCCGCACCTGACCGCGATCGCCACCGAAACGGCGAGCGAAGCGATCGCGATGAACGCCGCCACGCGCCGCCATCTCGAACTGGACACGCGCGTCGACGGCGACACCCGCAACACCCTGCTCGGCGTGCTCGATACCACCGTCACCCCCATGGGCGGTCGCCTGCTGCGGCGTTGGCTGCACCGTCCGCTGCGCCTGCGCGAGGTGCTGGTGCATCGCCACGATGCGGTAGCCACGCTGATCGACCGCGGCGCCGATGGCGATGTGCGCGAAGCGTTCCGTGCGCTCGGCGATCTGGAACGCATCCTCACCCGCGTGGCGCTGCGCTCGGCACGTCCGCGCGATTTCTCGACCCTGCGCGATGGCCTCGGCCTGCTGCCGGAAGTACGTCGCGTGCTCGCCCCGCTGGACTCTCCGCGCCTGGTCGCGCTGCACGACGCGCTGGGCTCGCATGACGAATGCGCGCACCTGCTGGCCAGCGCGATCGCCCCCACCCCACCGATGAAGCTCAGCGACGGCGGTGTCATCGGCGAAGGCTTCGATGCCGAGCTGGACGAACTGCGCCGCCTGTCCACCCATGCCGATCAGTTCCTGATCGACCTGGAACAGCGCGAACGCATCAGCAGCGGCATTGCCACGTTGAAGGTCGGCTACAACCGCGTGCACGGCTACTACATCGAAATCAGCAAGGGCCAAAGTGAGAAGGCGCCGGTGCACTACACCCGCCGCCAGACCCTGACCAATGCCGAGCGCTACATCACCGAAGAACTGAAATCCTTCGAGGACAAGGTGCTGTCGGCGCGCGAGCGTTCGCTGTCGCGCGAGAAGCTGCTGTACGAACAGCTGTTGGATACGCTGGCCGGCAAGTTGGAGCCGCTCAAGCAGTGCGCCGCCGCGCTCAGCGAACTGGACGTGCTGGCCGGCTTCGCCGAACGCGCACAGGCGCTGGACTGGGCCCGCCCGGAGCTGGAAACAGCGCCGTGCCTGCGCATCGAACGCGGCCGCCACCCGGTGGTCGAGGCGGTGCGCGAGCAGCCGTTCGAGCCCAACGACCTGGACCTGCATCCGGACCGCCGCATGCTGGTCATCACCGGCCCGAACATGGGYGGTAAATCGACCTACATGCGCCAGAACGCGCTGATCGTGCTGCTGGCCCACATCGGCAGCTTCGTGCCGGCCAGCCGCGCGGTGATCGGTTCGATCGACCGCATCCTGACCCGCATCGGCGCCGGCGACGACCTCGCGCGCGGGCAGTCCACCTTCATGGTCGAGATGGCCGAGACCAGCTACATCCTGCACCACGCCAGCGCGCACTCGCTGGTGCTGATGGACGAGATCGGCCGCGGCACCTCCACCTACGACGGCCTGGCCCTGGCCGATGCGGTGGCGCGCCACCTGGCCTACCAGAATCGCTGTTACACGTTGTTTGCCACCCACTACTTCGAGCTGACCGCGCTGGCCGACGAGCAGCACGAAGGCGGCCCCAGTGGCATCGCCAACGTGCACCTGGATGCGGTGGAACACACCGACAAGAACGGCAGCGAAGCGCTGGTGTTCATGCACGCGGTCAAGGACGGCCCGGCCAACCGCAGCTTCGGCCTGCAGGTGGCGGCCCTGGCCGGCCTGCCACGCTCCACCGTCGCGCAGGCACGGCGTCGCCTGGCCGAACTGGAGCAGCGCGGCGGCGAGAGTCAGGCCGCCACCGTGGCCCCGCAGGCCCTGGATGCACCGCAGCAGTTCGGCCTGTTCAACGCACCCAACACCGCCGCGCAGGACGCGCTGGCCGCGATCGATCCGGACGAGCTGACCCCCAAGCAGGCCCTGGAAGCGCTGTACCGGCTGAAAGCACTGATCTGATCCAGCGCGCCCAGCGCGCGTGGCAGTGGCCGGGGTCATCCAGCGTAGGCATGCGCCTACGCTGGAATGGGCGGTATGACGAACCTGGCTGAACCGCAGGCGCACCTGAACCTCGCACGTGCCCCCACGCACGTTCCAGTTCGGAGGGTGTGTCGCCATTGCCCCTTGCCGGTGCACAACACCCTCTTGATGCTGGCCCGTCCCCGTAACGGTCCCCGTCATGTCCCTGCTCCCAACGCGTCACTTCGGCGCCATCGATGGCATGCGTGCCCTGGCGGTGGTTGCCGTCATCGTTTTCCACGCCAACAAGGCGCTCCTGCCCGGCGGGTTCAGTGGCGTGGACCTGTTTTTCGTTGTGTCCGGATTCGTGATCAGCCAGTCCCTGGCAGCGCGGCCCACCCCCACCCTTGGCCGCTTCCTGCTCGATTTCTACCGGCGGCGGCTGCTGCGGCTGCTGCCCGCGCTGCTGCTGATGCTGCTGGTCACTTTCCTGCTGTCGGCCCTGCTGATGCCACGTGCCTGGCGCAACGAGCAGTTCGACCAGACCGGACTGGGCGCATTGTTGGGGGTCAGCAACCTGGTGCTGGCCTGGCAGCAGGATGGCTACTTCTCGCCGGGCGCCGACCTCAACCCCTTCCTGCACACCTGGACGCTCGGGGTGGAAGAACAGTTCTACCTGCTGTTTCCGTTCGTGTACTTCGTCTGGCTGCAGCACCGCCGGACCCACGCGGCCGCGCGCTGGCTGTTGCCGGTATTGGCCGCGGCGTCGCTGGCGATCGCCGCCGTGCAGGCGACCACCGCGCCAGCATCGGCGTTTTACCTGCTGCCGGCACGGTTGTGGGAGCTGGCCGCAGGCGCATTGTTGTACCAGCGCGTGATGACCCACGGCGCACCTGCGCGCTGGCGGCTGTGGGCGCTGCCAGGCCTGCTGATGGTGGCGCTGGGCTTCGGGTTCGCGTCCCGGTTCTCGTTTCCCTTCCCGGGCGCGCTGATCACCGTGGCTGGCACGCTGATGCTGCTGGCCGCCGCCGCCGCCGACGACACCGACCGCGCACGGTCATCGGTTCTGAGCGGGCTGCAATGGCGGCCGCTGGTCTACATCGGCGTGTTGTCCTACTCGCTCTATCTCTGGCACTGGCCGTTGCTGGTGCTGCTGCGCTGGACCTACGGCATGCAGGGCATCGCGTTGTGGGCCTACCCGGTCGTACTGGTGGCCATCGCCAGCGCCTCCTATCACTGGATCGAAAATCCGGCACGCCGGCGGGGCACACGCCTTCGCACGCGCACGGTACTGGCAATGGGCATTGCCGCCATGGGCCTGTCCGCCACGGGTGCCTACCTGATCGTGCAGCACACCGACGACATCTCGCTCAGCACCACCGGCGACGGCTACCAGTGGCGGCCCTACCTGCATCCCGCCTGGAAACCGGTGCCGCCGGTCGATGGCCCCACCCTCGCAGGTCGGCAGCTGTTCGTCGCCGGCGACTCGCATGCCGCCGCCTACCGGACCATGGTGTCCATCGCCGCGCGGCAGTTGGAGATGGAGTTGCACGTGCTGGAGCGCGGTGGCTGCGGCATCGTCACCTTGCTTGGCACTGCACCGGGCGACTGTAGTGACGCACGCGAACGCGTCCTGGCGCAGATCGAGGCGCAGGCCCGGCCCGGAGATGTGGTGCTGATCGCCTCGCTGCGCATGCCCGAACTGCGCGGCCGCGATTGGCGCCGTGGGCATGCCGTGGTCATGGACGACATCCTGCACGCCCGCAACGCGGACGACGACCGCGMCGCCAGACAGGACGCCGAAGCGGTGCTGGCGCGCCTGGAGGCGCTGCAGGTGAAGATCGTGATCGACGCGCCATTGCCCATCTTCAAGGCCTCCGCGTATCGATGTTCGGATCCGTTCAACCGGATGAATCCGGCCTGCGCCGACGGCCTGACGATGCCCCGCGCGGACCTAGAGCGGCTGCGCGCGCCGCAGATGGCGCTGCTCGCATCGCTCGCCTCGGCGCATCCTGCGCTGCATGTGTGGGATCCGCTGCCGCTGCTGTGCAAGGACAGTACATGTTCGGCGATGGACGGGCTGGATCCGCTGTTCTTCGATTCAGACCACCTGAGCGGGCATGGCAACCGCGTGCTGCTGCCGGACTTCGTCGCCACGCTGCAGCAGATCGCGGTGACGTCGACGCCCTCCGACCGTACCCACTGACCTGCGCCGCCGGCCGGGGCGCCAAGGCCAGGCCGGCGGCCTGAGGCCTTCGCATTACCGTAGTAAATGCAGCGCTATGCTCGGCGCGTCCCCCTTCCTGCTCCGGAGTCCGCCGTGAACACCGAATCACTCGCCGCTTCCCTCTTCCAGCAGCTGCAGCAGGGCCAAGGCCTGCAGCAGGTCTCCCAGCAGCTTGGCATCGACCAGCACCAGGCCAGCGGCGCGGTCGGCGCGGCCCTGCCCCTGCTGCTTGGAGCGATGGGCCGCAACGCACAGCAGCCCCAAGGTGCTGAAGCCCTGCTGGGCGCCCTGCAACGCGATCATGCGCCCGCCGGCGGTGGTGGCTTCGACCTGGGCGGGCTGCTCGGCAGCGTGCTCGGGGGCGGCGGGGGTGGCAGTGCCACCAATGGCGCCGGCATCCTGGGCCATGTGTTCGGCGGCAACAGCGACCGCGCCGCGCAGGGCCTGAGCCAGGCCACCGGTCTGGACAGCAGCAAGACCAGCCAGCTGCTGGCCATCCTCGCGCCCATCGTCATGTCCTACCTCGCCCAGCGCTTTGCCAGCGGCGGCAATCCCGGCCAGCTCAGCCAGGCCCTCGGCCAGGAAGCCCAGGCCGCCAGCAGCGGTGGCCTGCTCACCTCGGTGCTCGACCAGGACGGCGACGGCCAGCTCGGCATCGGCGATTTGGTAAAGCTGGGTGGCGGTCTGTTCGGCGGGAAGCGTTGAGGCCGCCACATAAATAGGCCGCAACTATCACATCGGTTGATTCATTCGAATTTACCGATGGAATAACAATGCTTAACGTGTCCCGCATGCCTTCACGGCACGTCCCGGCCCTCACGCCGGGGCTTGGTGGCACCGCACTCCCTGAGGGAAGGTTGGGCCGCCGACATCGCCATAGGCGCCTGCGCGCAGATGATTCCCCATTCGCTGGTACACAGGTAGATGCCCATGAAAAGCGAAGCAAAATGCCCCTTCAACCACGCCCTGGTCGGCGACGCCACCACCAACCGCGACTGGTGGCCCAACCAGTTGCGCGTGGACCTGCTCAACCAGCATTCCAACCGCTCCAATCC
>NZ_JBFULO010000226.1:0-5898 GCF_054049855.1 Stenotrophomonas sp. P5_B8
CCGCCCCGGCATGAGCGTTCTGTTCGCGTGGCCGCAGGGATGAACCGGTTGCGGCGGGCGGGCTTCGGCGCCGCCTTCCAGCGCGAGCTGCAGCACCTGCGCAGCGACCGCGCCGACCTGCTGCTGGTGACGCTGTTGCCGCTGCTGATGCTGGCGGTGATGGCCTGGTTGTTCGCCGCATCGGTGATGCGCGACATTCCCATTGCCATTGTCGACCTCGACCACAGTGCCGAGAGCCGTCTGCTCGCCCGCATGCTGGATGCCAGTCCGGGCATCGCCGTGGCCAGCCAACCGGCCAGTCTGGCCGATGCGCAGGCCGAACTGCGGCGGCTGGAGGTCTTTGCCGTGGTGCTGGTCCCCCGCGATGCCACCCGCCAGGCGCTGCGTGGCAGCCAGGGCACCGTGTTCGCCTACTACAACGCCACCTACCTCACCACCGGGCAGTCGGCGGTGCGCGATATCGTGGAAGCGGTCGGTGCGTGGAACGCGCGCCTCCTGACCGGCGGCATCGGCAAACAGGTCGGCCCGGCCAAACTGCGCGCGCCGCCCATCGCGGTGCAGTCGGACATCCTGCACAACCCGGCGCGCAGCTACGAACTGTTCCTGCTGCCGCTGTTGTTTCCGGCGGTGTTGTCGCTGGGCCTGGCGCTGGCGGTGGCCGCCAGCCTGGGCCGCGAGGTGCGCGACGGCCAGCTGCGTGCGTGGCTGGGCAGCGCCCCCTGGGCGGCCATCGCCGGCAAGATCTGCCCCTATGTCGCACTGTTCTCGGCCTATGGCGCGCTCGGCGTGTTGTACCTGGCGCTGCTGCGCGGCGACGGCATCGCCGGCAGCCTGCTGTTGCTGATGCTGGGCCAGCCGCTGCTCTACCTCGCATGCGCGGCGGTGGCGCTGCTGTTTGTGGGACTCACCCGTGACATGGGCACCGCGCTGTCGGCCATCGGCTTGAGCATCGGCACCGCGCTGGCATTCTCCGGGGCCACCTTCCCCGTGGTGGATGCGCCGCTGTTCACCCGTGTCTGGAACCTGCTGCTGCCGCTCACCGCCTACGTCAAGCTGCAGACCCAGCAGCAGTTTGTCGGCGCGCCGTGGTCGGTCTCGCTATGGCCGTTGGCGACGCTGCTGCTGATGGTGCTGGTGGCCGGCGGCATCGGCGGCTGGCGCCTGATCGTCGCAGCCCGCGCCCTGCCCACGCCCGTGGCCTCCAACGGAGCGGCCGCATGAGCCGCTTCACTAGCAGCCTGCGCCAGACCCTGCGCGCGGTGCTGACCGACCGCTATGCGGTCGTGCTCATGATTGGCGCGGTGGTGCTGTACTCGTTCTTCTACCCGGCCGCGTACCGCCACCAGGTTGCCAGCAACCTGCCCATCGTGGTGGTGGACCACGACCAGAGTGCCACCAGCCGCGAACTGCTGCGCCGCGTGGACGCGTTGCGCACCGTGCGCATCGTTGCCCAACCCGCCACCCTCGACCAGGCCCGCCACGCGCTCGAGCGCGGCGAGGCCGAAGGCATCCTGCTGATTCCCGCCCAACTGGAGCGCGACATCCTGCGCGGCGGCGCCGGCCACCTGGTGTTGATGGGCAACGGTGCCTACCTCGGCCGCGCCAGCTGGGTATTGGGCGGCGTGGCCGATGCACTGACCGCGTTCGCGCGCGAAACAGCGGTTTCGCAGGCCGCCTTCATGGGCGCCCCGCAGCCACCGCCGATCACCCTGGTGCAGCGGCCGCTGTTCAACACGCTGGAAGGCTACGGCAGCGCCATCGTGCCCGGTGTGGCCGAACTGATCGTGCACCAGACGCTGTTGATGGGCATTGGCGTGCTGCTGGGGACGCGGCGCCTGGCACTCGACCGACGCCTGCGCTTCGACCTGCCCACCCTGGCCGGCATGGCGCTTGGCTTCGGCATCATCGGCCTGCTGGGCCTGCTCTACTAMGCCGGCCTCACCGCGTGGGTGCAGGACTATCCGCGCGGCGGGAACCCGCTCGGGCAACTGCTCGGCGGTACATTGTTCATTGCCGCCACGGTGGCGTTCGGCCTGTTCGTCGGCAGCTTCTTCGCCACCCGCGAACGCGCCTTCCAGGTGGTGATCGCCTGCTCGATCCCGCTGTTCTTCCTGGCCAATCTGTCCTGGCCGGCGGTCACCTCGCCGCCAGCGCTGGTCGCTTTGGCCCACCTGCTGCCCACCACCGCCGGCATCAACCTGATGGTGCGCCTGAACCAGATGGATGCCCGCCTGGGCGAGGTCAGCCACGAGCTGTGGACGCTGGCCGCGCTGCTCGTGCTCTACGGTGGGCTGGCGGTGTGGCGCCTGGGCGACCGCAGCCGCACGCACTGACCGCTCAGCGCGACGGATCCGGCGCGTACCAGAACGGAATGCGGTACTCGCGCCGGCGTCCGGCACCTTTCGCATCGCTGTCGGCATTCCAGACCAGCAGCAGATCGTGGCGGCCCGGTGGCAGCGCCGACAGCGGCAGGTAGCCCACCAGCCCGCGCATCTCCAGGTCGCGCCGTTCCATCGGCACGAAACCGTCCAGCGCCACCGGCTTGCCATCCAGCGTGACCGTCCACAACAGCGCCAGACACTGGACCGCCGCTCGCGCGGCGTCCTGCCCGACCCGCGCGTTCTCGCCTCCCGGCAGTGCGGTGCAGCGCTGCCGCGCCTGCGGGTTGTCGCGCTGCGGCTGATGCGGAATGAACAGCCGCAGCATCGCACCCTGGACCACATCGCTGGGGATCATCGGGTAGCGCCGCAACCGGTCATGATCCACCCGCAGCGCTTCGTAGTGGGCGCTCAGCATCCCGTTTTCCACCGCTTCGCTGGTCATCACCTCGTAGCGGTTGAACAATGAAAACGTGGCCGAACTGATCGTCTGCACGCCGCCGATGGTCATCGCCGCCATGATCGCGACGAAGTAGGCCACCATGAAATTGCGGGCATACAGATTGCTCTGCAGGGTGAGCTGTACCGGCAGCAGCAGTCGCATCGGTATGAGCCACTGGCTGACGCCGAGTACCCGATGGACGGCCCGCTCCAGCCCCGCGCTGGGCTTCCCTTGTGCCTGCCGTCGGGCAACCTGCTTTTCCATCACCAGCGGCACGGTGCTCACCAGCAGCAGCGCTGCGAAGACCACCGCCACCATGATCAGCGCGATGCGGTCGGTGTCGCCCAGCAGCGCCCCGACCAAACCAGCCACGCTCAGCAGCAGCACCGAGCCCACGCCGATCAGGGTCATGGTCAGCGCGAACAGCAACGTGGCCGAGAACAGCGTCGATGCAGCGCGGTCGGCGCTGGCGATCACCTGCTCCAGGCTCACCACGCGCGAGCGGTAGAAYGCCCGCGATACCGGCCCCATCAGCGGAATCCGATCCCAGCGGATGCCGTCAGGGAAATGGATCTTCAAGCCGATCAATCCGACCCAGTAGCCACGGATCGCCAGGTGCGCGATCAGCGCGAGGGCCACCACGTAGCACAACCCCACGCTGGTGCTGAAGCCGAACCACAGCGCATAAGCGTAGACGCCCTCGGTGTGCACGGTGCTGCCGGCCCACGCATCGAAGATACGCCCCGGAACGGCCAGCAGTGCGAACGCCAGAAGGCCGGAAATGAAGAGTTCGAGTTCGTCGGTGCGTTCGCGCAACCGGGCGAAGCGGCCGGCGTGATCGGACACCTCGGCAGAGGCGTCGGGGGTGCTGCCGGGTTCAAGCGCTTCGCTCACAGTCCGGTCATCCTTGGGTGTCGCCGGAGTATACGGCTGCCCGGACACCAACCAAGGGGCCCGCATACGACAACGCCGGCCTCAAGGCCGGCGCTGTTGAACCGCGTCCACGTACCGCGCGGGGGTCAGCGGTACTGGCGCTCGCAGCGGCGTTCGACCACGCGGTCGCCGTTGTTCTGCTGGCTGCGGCCCTGGATGTTGCGGCCCGCAGCGCCACCAGCGACCGCACCGGCCACCGTGGCCAGCTTCTTGCCGTTGCCACCGCCGACCTGGTTGCCCAGCAGGCCACCTACCACCGCACCGGTAGCGGTACCGGCAATACGGTTCGGATCGCGGCTGTTGCGCTGCACTTCCACGTTCTTGCAGACCACCTTGCTGCCGTCATTGAAACGGCGGCCTTCGTCCTTCGGACCGTAGTTCTGGGCGGCAGCGCCGAACGATGCGGCGACAAGCGCGCCCATGCACAACACACGTTGGATATTCTTCACGGTCTTCTCCTTACTCGCAGGACATGGGGTGAGTGTCCGCCCCAAGGCTGCAATGGGTGGTGAAATCATGTCCACGGCGCGTCAACGTGCCGCTCTGCGTTCAGGCAGCAGCCACCCAGCGACGCCGCGCGCGCCAGGCCTCCTCCTCTCTACTTCGGCATCGCGCGCGGCGCATCGATGAATCCGGTCACCGCCGCGATGGTCGCCGCCGGCGCCTCTTCCATCAGCCAATGCCCTGCCCCGGGGATGACCACCCCGGTGACATCCACCGCTGCGTTGCGCATCACCACCGCCTCGTTGGCGCCGAAGGATTTTTCCCCGCCGATGGCCAGTACCGGCATCGTCAACCGGTCGGCAACCACGCGCGCGTTGTCCTGGCCATCCTGGCGGAACGCATGGAACTGGGCGAAGGCGGACTTCATCGCGCCGGACGTGCGTACAGCGTGGCGTAGTGCGCGCGCGACGGCTCGTCCATGCGGCTCGGGTCGCCGGCGAACTCGTTCCAGAAGCGGTCCAGATAGATCCGCTCGCGACCGGCGACCAGACGCTCCATGTCCGCACCGCCGAAATCAAAGTGCCATAGCAACGGGTTACGGACGATGTCGTCCCACGGCGGAATGCCGGGCACCGGCGCATCCATTACCACCAGCGCACGGGTCAACTGCGGATAGCGCGCCGCATACGCGAAGGCCACCATGGTGCCGATGTCGTGCCCCACCACCGTGGCCTGCTCGATCCCGAGCGAGGCCAATACCGCGCGTACGTCGCCGGCCTGGGTGCGCTTGTCGTACCCGCCGGCCGGGTGCGAGGACAGCCCCATCCCGCGCAGGTCCGGCACCACCACCGTATGCCGGGCGGCGAGCGCGGCGGCCAGCGGCGCCCACATGTCACCGGTATCGCCAAACCCGTGCAGCAGCACCACGGCCGGCCCCTTGCCACCGACCCGGACATGCAGCGTGGCATCGCCGACGGCTACCTCCTGGGTGCGGAATCCTGCGGGGAAGGGTTTGACCTGGGCGAAGGCCGGGGCGCTGAGGACGAGCGCGAAGGCAAYGGCAATGAGGTGCCTGAGCATGGTGGGCATCCGGTTGTGGTGCGGAGAGGCCCTGCGGCCCGGGTGGTCACGCTGACAACGCACGAACGGCTTGCAGGCGGACACTACCGCGAAAATGACGGCCGCGCTGCTACCGTCATGCCGGACCTGATCAAGGATGCCCCGGCATGCCCAGCACCCCGCACGCAGCCGCCCCGCTGCGCCCCCCCTGCCTGGTGCTGGAAGGCGGCGCGATCGACGGCATCGCCAGCTTCTACGCCGAGATCAACCGCGTCTTCATGCCCGACGAAGACTGGCAACTCGGGCCAAGCCTGGATGCGCTGGATGACATGCTCTACGGCGCCTATGGCGCGCTGGCCGGTCACACGACCGTCCAGTTGCACTGGAAGGACATCGCACACAGTCGCCGGGCGCTTGGAGTAGCGGCAACGCGCACGTGGCTGCAGGCCAAACTGGATCCGGCCGGACCGTTCAACCCCGGCCATGTCAGCGCACAACTGCAGGCGCTGGAACGCGGCGAGGGCCAGACCTATTTCGATATCGTCATGCAGATCATCGCCGCACATCCCAATGTGACGCTGCTGACCCGTTGAGCCCGGGAGCGACCCTTCGCCCGCCCGGCCCCCTCCCCTACAATGGTCC
>NZ_JBFULO010000227.1:0-5874 GCF_054049855.1 Stenotrophomonas sp. P5_B8
CTCCAACCCAAGTGGCTGCTCGAGATGGTACGCCGCCAGCGAAAGATCACCCCACTGCAGACCGGTTCTCTCGCCGTCGTCAAAACTCCACAATCGACTCAGCCCCTCGTCGTAGCGGGCCTTCTGGAAAGCGAACATGACTTGAAAAACCGGGTGGGTGGCCGCGCGCGACAGGCGCAGTGCTTCGATCAATGCCTGGAAGGGGTATTCCTGACGCGCCAGGCCAGCGAGCGCATCGTTGCGCGACTTGCGCATCACCTCGGCCAACGTATCTTCGGCGCCAACCCGCGTCCGCAGCGGCACCATGTTGACGAAATCCCCGACGACCGCGTCCCATCGTCCATCGCCGCGCGCGGGCATGGGACACCCCACAATGAGGTCCTCCTGCGCGGTGTAGCGCTGAAGGACGATCTGGAACGCGCTCAGAATGACGGTAAACAGGTTTGCCGCCTGCCGAGATGCCAACGCACGCAGTGCACCCAGTTGCCCGGCAGAAACATCAATGCGAATGGAACCCTGCTGTGCCTGCTCCGGATGTGTGTGTTCGGCAAAACCAAGGCGCAACTCCGGCAGATCCCCGGCAAGTCGCTCCAGCCAATAGTCGCGCTGCCTCGCCGCCTCCGGCGAGTTCATCCAGCCACGCTGCCACTGGACATAATCGCGATAGGTTGCACCATCGCCACCATCATCGGCCATGCAACGGCCACGCAACAGCTGGCCGAGTTCAGCGAGCAGGCGCCAGTATGACCATCCATCACTGATGAGATGATCCATGCTCAGCACGAATACCGCCTCATCATCACGGTAATCGAACAGGTGGCCGCGCACGAGCGGCTGCTCCGGCCCGAATGGCGTCAACGTTTCGGCCAGGACTGCTGCTCTCAGGCGGCCGTCATCCCACTGCTTGGCACTGGTGCGCCGCAATGGCACCTGCGCCACATGATCGGTGCACTGCATTGGCTCGCCATCCCTTTCGACGATGCGTGCACGCAGCATGGGATTACGCTCCGCCAACGCCTGCAGAGCACCAGCCATGCGGGTCTCGCAAACAACTCCCCGCAGACGGACGGCAAATATGTTGTTGTGCTGCGCCCGACGCTCGGGTGCCCACTGGTACATGAACCAGCGGCTCCTCTGTGCGGGTGAGAGAGGAAACCATGCCGAATCGACCTTCACATTCATTCGCAGCGACTCCGGGATTCGATTCACGTGGACGAGGAATCGTCCTGCGCGCCACCCTGCGTGCGCAGAAATAGAGCCAGCTCGGCGATGCTCGGATGATCGAACAACCATTCAAAATCGATCTCAACACCAATTGCATCCTGTGCTTTGCGCAGGAATCGCAAACCACTCAGTGAGTCCAGGCCCACCTCGGCAAAGCAGGTTTGCGCATCGAGCTCCGTGCCATCACCAAGCGTGTCGCGCAATGCAACGAGCAACGCCTCTTCATAGCTGTCCATGCAACTCATATCTCCGAAGCGGAACAATCTTGGGGACCCGGCAGCAGAAGCACCTGCCGGGCAGCGCGTGTGATCATCACGCGGGAAGCGGCGGCGCAACGGAAGGAAGCAACCCCGCCAGGTAGTCTGTACGGCATTGCGAACGGCGCACTTTTCCGCTGGAAGTCCTGGGAAGCGCGCCCGGCCGTATCAGCACCACATCGGCGACGCTAAGGCCATGCCCGGTACGCACGGAGGTGCGGACAGAAGCCGCCAGGCTCGGCCATTCACTCTCCCGCCGTACCCATTCACGCTCCACCTCGGCCACTACGACAAGGCGAACGGGGTTCGCACCGGATTCGACGGAGAACGCGGCCGTACCACCGGTCCTGAAAGCGCTACACGCCAGTTCGACGGTCGCTTCGATGTCCTGGGGCGCATGGTTGCGGCCGTTGACGATGATCAGATCCTTGAGGCGCCCAAAAACATACAGTTGTCCATTCTGTATCCAGCCCAGATCGCCTGTTCTGAGCCAAGCTTGGCCATCCTCACCCGGCAGCGTCGCCTGGAACACCTGCTGGCTCTCCTGGCTGCGGCGCCAGTAGCCCTGTGCGACTCCACCACCGGCTGCCCATATTTCGCCCAATGTGCCATCCGGCAATGTCAGGCGGCTTTCCGGGTCCACGATCTTCAAAAGCGTGCCGGGCGCCGGCTGGCCACAGCAGACCACCTCGATTCCATCCCGTAGCAGCATCMTTGGTTTCGCACCGACACGGCCACCGGTGATGAAAAGCGTTGCTTCCGCCATGCCGTAACAGGGATAAAAAGCGCCAGCACGGAACCCGGCGTTTGCGAATCGCTGCGTGAAGCGTGCAATGGTATCGGCTCGGATCGGCTCGGCTCCGCAGAAGGCCACCTCCCAACAGGAAAGATCCAGCCCCTCAAGATCGTGCTCGGTCACTGCTTCTGCGGCGAGTTCATACAGGAAGTTGGGTCCGCCGCTGGTGGTGATCCGCAGCGAGGCAATCAACCCAAGCCAACGCTCTGGAAACTGGACCAGCTCCGCGGGCGGCACGAAGCTGGTGGTGCATCCCACATATACCGACTGCAGCACCCCGCCCACCAGGCCCATATCATGAAACAACGGCAGGCCGATAAGAATATTGGAGCGTTCCGAGGTGCCCATCGAAACGCGAATCGATTCACTGTTGTCGGCCAGATTGGCATGGCTCACCGCCACCCCTTTGGGGTCGCCAGTGGAGCCGGACGTGTACTGCAGGAAGGCAAGCTGCGCACCGTCAGTGGACCCCAGCACATCGCACTGGTCGCCATCAACGGGTACCGGCGCACTGCGCATATCCACCACATCCAATGCATGCTCCAACCCTGCAGCGGCCTGCAGCGCGTCATCGCCGTCGCAGACCATGGCCGACGCACCTGCATCGCGTGCCAGCAAGTACAAGCGGTCCGCCAGGTTCTTCCTGCGCGGCGGTGCTGTCGGAACCGCTACCGCACCGGCTAGCAGGCAGGCATGGAAGGCGACAACGAAGTGGTGCTCACTACGGCACACAAGCAGTACCCGTTCCCCTCTCCAGCCACGGCTTTGGAACTTTCGTGCCAGCGTGGTCGCTGCACGTACGAGCTCCCCATACGTCAACGTATGAGGAGTCGATACCCCCTGGATGAAACGATAAGCGACCCGCTCTGGTTGCTCGCGTCCGTGACGTAGCAGTAATTCGGGAAGAAACGTCATCTCAGTCGGCTCCGCGAAACGCGGCCGAAACGATGTCGCTCAGCACGCCTGCCGCGGTTATTTCGACACCCGCACCCGGTCCGCCAAGCGAGAGCGGCACCGTGTCCTGCAGTTCGGTGTGGATCACGATCCGGTTCTCCCCCGGAAGCATCTGGGCGTAGCTTGAGCTGGCAGAAACGCTCTGCAGGCCAATGCGTCCCCCATGGCGATCCACCTGCGCCATCACCACCAGACGCTCGGCGCGCGCCTCGGCTTCAGCCACCCGCTTCGCCCACGCTGCATCGTCTCCGCGCAGGCTGTCCACCAACAGCGGAATCTCGATGTGGTCGGATTCGGTCAGCGGCGATATAACAAGATCTTCCAACTCAAGCATGAAACCGGCTTCGCGAGCGAGCACCAGCAGCTTGCGACTCAGATCCACCGCACGCAGATCCTCAAGTGGGTTGGGCTCGGTATAGCCCATCTGCCTGGCGTTCTCGACCGCCGTGGAGAACGGGCACCCCTCGTGCAGCCGGTGCAGGATGTAGCTCAACGAGCCCGAAAGCACACCCTGGATGGAGGTGGCCTGCTCGCCACGCAGGCGCAGGTCACGCAATGGGCCAAGCAGCGGTATGGCGGCGCCTACCGTGGTCTCGTAGCAGTACGGAACGCGGTTTTCGCGTGAGAGCCGCTGCAACTCCCGGTAACTGTGCAGGTCACGAGCATTGGCCCGCTTGTTCGCCGCCACCACGCCAATGGAAGCAGCCAGTAGTGGCATGTAGAGGTCCGCGATCTCATCGCTCGCTGTACAGTCGATCACCATGGGGCGGTGCGCGCTGCCGCCGCGCAGATACTCCAGCAGCTGCGCCTGATCACCAGGCTTGCGCATCTGCATGTCCACTTCAATGTGCGCAGACGCCAGACCATCCTCATCGAACGCCAGGCCACGCCGGTCAAAGGCAGCGATCAGACGAAGATCCAGACCTTCGCCGCGAAGCGACGCAGCCTGCCTTGCCAGCTGCCGCCTAAACGCGCTGCCAACCTGGCCGCGGGCACCGATCAGCACGAGATCAACGCGATTTATGCGGTCTTCCCGGCATTCAGGCGCGACTGGAACGGCGGAAGCCTCAACATTCATGCGACATATCCTTCGGCGATTGTTTCTCCGGCGCGGCGGCGCTGGACCTCATGAAAACGCGTCAAGTGCGGCTCCAGCATTGCCGCGTCAATAAGAAAGCCGTCATGCCCTTGTTCGGAGTCGATCTCCACGTACTTAGCCTGCGACAACCCCTCGGCTATTTCGCGCTGTTCAGAAGGAGGATAGAGCCAGTCGCTACTGATGGAGATGACGATGGCCGGCTGACGGATGCCATTCAAGGCCGCCTCCACACCGCCACGTTTCCACCCGATGTCATGGCGGTCCATTGCATCGATCAGCGACAGGTACACATTTGCGTCGAATCGCCCGACGAAGTGCCTGCCATGGTGATGCAGCCACTCACGCACCGAATCGCTGCTGTGCCCCTCCTTACCGGACTGCGGCGCGACTGCCACGCCTGCGTGCCGCTGCTCGAACATCCGAGCGGACCGGTAGGTCATCATGGCGATGGCACGTGCTGCGCCCAGACCGGCAATCGGCGGCGCCTGGTCGGCGTAGTCACCCGCAAGAAAGGCGGGGTCTGAATGTATCGCCATCCGCTGGGTTTCGCTCCATGCCCTGCACCAGGCCGAATGTCGTGCACTGGCCGCCACCACTGCCAGCGCGCGGACGCGCTGCGGATCGAGCAGCGCCCACTCCAATGCCTGCAGGCCTCCCATCGAACCACCCGCAACCATGCTGATCGACCGCACGCCAAGTTCGTCGGCCAAGCGCATCTGGGCACGCACCTGGTCGCGGATGGTCAATGCAGGAAATCGCCTGCCATAGCGCTGGCCCAAGCAGTCGATCGATGCAGCGCCAGTACTTCCATAGCAACCACCCAGAACATTGCTGCACACGATGAAGTCGCGCTCCGGATCGAATGCCAATCCCGGGCCGAACAACGGCGACCACCAGTCATCGGCGTCCGGCGAGCCAGTGAGCGCATGGCAGATTATGACGGCGTTGTCGGCGGCAGGAGACAAGCGCCCCCAGGTACGGTAGGCAATCGTGTAGCCATCCAGCTCGCCGCCCAGTTCCAGGTGAAGCGGGGAACTACTCGAACACAGGCGTACCGGCGTCGAATACGGGGATGGCATCACGCTGCCTGCGCCGGAAGAACGCTCGGAAAATATCTGGAGCCCAGGCCGACATCACCTTCCCCTGCATGCCAGATGAGCGGAACGCGCCTCGATCCAGTGACTGACAACATAGAAGTCCTTTTCTTCACGTCACGAATGTTCCGAAAGGTGCAAGTCTGCAGGCCCGATGCCGCTCGTGGCCCCAGCATGCAAAACCTGTTTAAACCGCCTCGGCAGTTGATGCCATGCACCGAGCCTTCCGTAAGTGTGCCGACCATATCCGAGGCCGGCGAAGGCCGTCAACATCGCGAAGCTGAAGTCCCGCACAGTTTATTGGCGGCGCATCTGAATGTCAGGAATTTCCTATTGACAATCCTCCAGTAGCTTGCCTTATAGTCAAGCGCTACCACTCGCACGATGCGGGGACTAATTATCACGGATGATTTGCCTTCTCAGCCGACGCAACAACGCACAGTGTGACCG
>NZ_JBFULO010000228.1:0-5861 GCF_054049855.1 Stenotrophomonas sp. P5_B8
GAGGTGCAGAAGGTCGTGGACAAGGTTCTCAAGCTGGAAGAGAAGGGCCTGCTCCTGCACGGCAACCCGGCCCAGAAAAAGGGCTTCATCGACTTCGTGAAGGGCCACGACGACTACAAGGCCCTGACCGAGCGTAAGCAGGCATCGGCCGAGCTGGAGATCACCAAGGGCGACATGGCCGCGATGCAGGAGACGAAGATCGTCACCAGCGCCGGCATCGTGCCGCCGAGCTACGATCCGACCCTGCAGGCCGGTCCGCGCCAGGAGCTGCGCATCCGCGACCTCATCCCGTCGGTGCCCGTGTCCGGTCAGAGCTTCACCTACTACCGCGAGCTGCTGCACACCCGTGCCGCTGCCGGCGTGGCCGAAGGTGGGGCCAAGCCGCAGAGCAACGTCACCTTCGAACCGAAGACCGACTTGGTCAAGAAGCTGGCGGTGTGGATCCCGGTGTCCGACGAGGCGCTGGACGACATCCCGCAGATGTACGGCTACCTGCAGCAGCTGCTGCGCTACGACCTCAAGCTGGAAGAGGAGCGCCAGATCCTCAAGGGTGACGGCCAGGGCAACAACCTCAACGGCCTGATGACCCGTGCCAGCAACTTCAATGCGGCACTGAGCAAGAGCGGCGACACGGCGATCGACACCGTCCGTCGTGCCATCTACCAGGTGCGCAAGCAGTCGCAGCTGGCGGCCGACGCCACGGTGATGACCGATCTCGACTGGATGAACATCGAGCTCGAGAAGGACGCCCAGAACCGTTACCTGTTCGCCAACCTGCAAGGCTTCGTCACCCCGATTCTGTGGGGTCGCCCGGTGATCAGCTCGGACAGCATGGATGAGGGCGACAGCGACGAGGGCGGCGAGTTCCTGGTCRGCGCGTTCCAGCGTGGCGCGCAGATCTACGACCGCATGTCGTTCCTGGTCAAGATGGGCATGATCAACGACGACTTCATCAAGAACCAGCGCGTGTTGCTGGTGGAAGAGCGCCTGGGCCTGGCGATGCGCCGCGAAAACGCGTTCGTCAAGGGCCGTTTCGGTCAGTCGGCCGGTTCGTAACAGCAAACGGCAAGGACAGCTCCCCCTCACCGGAGGGGGAGCCTCTCAGATGGAGGATCTATGCGAGTTGTCGTAGCTGTTCCGTGGCGTGAGTCGCCCGGCCGCGGTAAATGGTTGGAGGCGGTAAAGCGTCACTTCGCCACGCACTTTCCAGATTGGAAGCTGATCACGGTTGATGCCGGCGGCGACGTGTTCAGCCGGGCCAAGTCTCGGAACCTGGCCGTGGTCGAGGCCGAGCGGGCAGGCGCTGAGGTGGTGATCATCAACGATGCGGACGTGCTGGCCCGCTCGGCATCGCTCCGAAGCGCGGCCGAGCAAGCGTTTCAAGCCGGTGGCTTGCACCTGCCCTTCGAGACGTGCGTCGTGTTGAACGGGGTTGAGGCCGAGGCATTCGCGGCCAACGTGTCATTCCCGCGCGCTGGAGGCTTCGCCTCGACCGGTGGCATATACGCGGTCCGGCCAGACCAATGGCGCGCCTTTGGTGGCGTGGATGAGTATTTCGAAGGCTGGGGCGGCGAAGACGACCAGACGGTCGCCGCGGCTGCGGCCTTGGTTGGGGTTCACCGGCATCTGGGCATTGCGGTGAGCTTGGGCCATCGCGCGGAGCGGCTGGTCAATCCGCACTACGCGGCAAATATGGCTCGGACCCGGGCCTATCAGGCGGTGCAGGGCGATCCTGCAGCCATGCGGGCGCTGATTGCCTCCCGTGCTGGCCTGCTGGAGCGCATGCGCGCGCAGCCCCCGCGCGTAGCGGTGGTCGCGCCTTCTCGGGGCCGGCCGGCGAACGTGGAGCGGCTGTGGAAGTCGATGCAGCAGACCGCGCTCTGGCCCGTGGACCTGTTGGTTGGCCTGGATGCCGACGACGAGGCGAGTTACCCCCGCCTGCCGGGCGTCACCTACGTGGTCAAGCCAAGGCAGCGCCTGAACGCGTGGTGGAACGAACTGGCGATCGACAACATCGATCGCTACGACACCTTCGTGTTCGCGGGCGACGACAATGTCATGGTCACGCCGGGGTGGGACTTCCTGCTGGACGACGAGCTGGCGCGGCACCATTACGCCGGCTTCGCCACCGGGCCGGATGGGCTGCGGAAGGACAAGAAGTTCACCTGGGCAGCGATCGGCGCCAGGCAGATTCGGGAGCTTGGTTACGTGGGCCCGGAAGGGCTGATTCACCTTTGCATCGACACCGCCTGGCAGTACCTGGCACAAGCCACGGGCTCCATGTACTGGCTCGATCACGTCCTGATCGAGCATATGCACTACTCGCGCAAGGGCGCAGGGGTTGCCGAAGATCAGACCTATCGGGAGGCGAATGCGGCCGAGGTCAACCGGAAGGACCACGACACCGTTAACGCCTGGGGATCGTCGCCGCAATTCCGCAAGGACGTGGAGAAGATCCGGAAGTTGCTTTCCACGCCGTTTGAGCGGCAGGTGCCACAGGCGTCGAGTCGCGACGAGGAGCCGCCGGCCGCTGCTTTGGACGTGGTGACGCTGCCCTTCGAGATACGCATCGCCGGCGCGATCTATCGAAGCGGGACGCTCCGCGTGCCCGTGTCGGTGGTGATCGAGGACGGCAAGCTCCGGATGGATCCGGACGCCGACCTGGCCGAATTGGTGAGGGCGCAGCTATGAAGATCGCGGTTGTCGCGCACTACAGCCGCAGCCGGCAGGCCTACGCGCTCGCGTCGTCGCTGGGGGCGTCGGTGTTCATGGACCACGAAGGCAACGGTGCAGCGTGGAACCATCGCAGGGCGCTCGCTTGGGCCGCAGAGCAGCAAGAGCGGGTGATCGTGCTGGAGGATGATGCGCAGCCCGTGGCGGGCTTCCTAGCCGCCGCTCAACGTGTGATCGACCGATTCCCTGACGACTTGGTGAGCTTTTATCWGGGCACCGGCCGCCCACCCCAGTACCAGGCGGTGATACGGGAGCGAATGGAAGACCTTGACCGGCGGGGCGGCGACTCTCTGGTGATGCCCGACCTGCTCCATGGCGTGGCCTACTCGGTCCCGCCGGAGCGGGTCGCCCTCGTCCTGCAGCGCATGTCCCACACGCTGCCGGCGGACTTCGCCATCGGCCGGGCTTGGACATCCTTCACCGGCCGGCAGGTGGTCTACCCGGTTCCGTCACTGGTCGACCATGCAGACGGGAGCAGCGTCGAGCATCACCCCGATGGAAAGCCCCGAACGGAGCCGCGCCGGGCCTGGCGGCTGCCCTCCTGCGTTGGCCCTGAGCACTGCAAGCCGGCGTTTCCCGAGGAGGGCAAGTCATGGCTGTAACGATTCCGCTTGATCTGGTTCGCCAGCAGTGCAACGTCCTGGCCGATATCGAAGACACGCTGCTCGAGCAGTACGTGGCCGCCGCGCTGGCTCATGTGGAGCAGCACTGCGACCGCCGGCTGGTCGAAAGCGAGCCGGCGGATATCAGCGAGATGAACCTAACCCCGGATGTCGTGCAAGCGGCGCTGTTGTTGGTCGGGCACTGGGTCGCCAACCGCGAGGCGGTGGTGATCGGCGAGGTATCCAATGAAGTGCAGCTGGGCTTTGCCCGGTTGCTTTGGTACAGGAAGGCATTCTGATGCGCGCAGGACAGTTGAACCGGAGGATCGAGGTGCAGAAGCCGGGCACGATCCGGGACGAGGCCGGCCAGCCGGTCGACGGCTGGATTCCCGTCGGTCCGCTGATGGCTGACATCGGCAATGAAACCGGCATGGGTGCGATTCGTTCATCGGTGCAGGGCGACGCGCCGGCCTCGATCGCCCGTTACAGCTTCCTGGTGCGTTTCAGCGGCGCGCGCGCCCTGGGGGTGGATGCAGGGATGCGGATCGTTCATGACGGTGACGTGTTCGAGGTAAAGGGCATTGCCCGGGACTACCGAAACCGCGACAGGGCCTACATCCTTTGCGAGCAGGGCGGCAACGATGGCTAACAAGATCGACCTGAGCGGCGCGCTGGCCGGCTTGGACCGGCTCGGCGCTGCGGCTACGAGCGTCTCCCGATCCATGGGTGTGGCCGCCGGCAGCATCGTGCGCGACGAGGCAAAAGCGCTGGCCCCGGTGAAGAGCGGCAAACTCAAGGCGGCGATCTACCTTGCCTACCGCGATGCCCAATCGACCGAATCCAAGGTCGTCTATAGCGTCAGCTGGAACGGCCGCAAGGCACCGCACGGGCACCTGGTCGAGTTCGGTCACTGGCGCGTCAATGAACTGGTGCAGGGTGAGGACGGACTCTGGCGCGCGTCGCGGGATCGCCTTCCGGAGCCGAAGTGGACACCGCCGCACCCGTTCCTACGGCCGGCTTTCGAAGGCACCCGGAACCGTCTGATGCAGGTGGCCACCAAGCGCGGCCGGGAGCGCCTGCAGGAGCTTCTCGCGGGTGATGGGGGTGCCGACGATGAGCCTTGAAGCCACGATTACCGCGCTCCTTGAGGGGTTGGTGGACGGCAGGCTCTACCCGGACGTCGGTCCGGATACGTCCGTCTACCCCTTCATCACCTATCAGCAGGTGGGCGGACGGTCTCTGCAGTACCTGGAGAAGACGCTGCCGGGGCACGAACATGCTCGGCTGCAGGTCAACGTATGGGCTAAAACGCGCTTGGAAGCGAACCAGCTCGCCCGCGCCGTGGCCCATGCGCTTGTGCAATCGCCGATGCCTTGCGAGACATACGGGGCTTTCGCCGCTATCTACGAGCCAGCGATCAAGAAGTACGGAACGCGCCAGGACTTCGGGCTCTGGCATCCCGCCTAATCGACCCGCCAAACAATCAACACGCCGCCCTCGGGCGGTTTTTTTATGCCCAAAGGAGGGCACAACCATGGCTTTGAAGTTCCCGAACGGTACGGTGCTGGGAATCAGCACCGCAGTTGCAGCCGCGGTCGCTGCCACCGCAATCTCCAACGCAAATCCCGCCGTCGCCACGGTCGCGGCCGGCAGCGGCATCTCCGAGGGCGACGTCCTGGTGGTGCGGTCGGCCTGGCCGGAGCTGAACGATCGCGTCGCGGTCGCCGGCTCCAGCGGCACTGCAATCCCGCTGCGGGGCATCGACACCACCGATACCGACGATTTCCCCGCCGACCAGGGCCCCGGCAGCCTGCTGCGCGTGACCGACTGGATCGATTTCAGCCAGCAGGGCGACGTGTCCACCTCCGGTGGCGAGCAGCAGTTCTGGAATGGCGTGTTCCTCGAGGACCGCAGCGGCCGCCAGCGCCAGGTGCCGACGATCAAGAACGCCAAGACGTTCAACCTGCCGCTGTACTTCGACCCGAAGCTGCCCTGGTATCAGGCCGCGAAGAAGGCCGACCGCAAGAAGCAGCCGGTGGTGCTGCGCGCGCGCCTGCCCGACGGCGACGTCCTCTACTACTACGGCTACCTGTCCTTCGACGCGGATCCGAGCCTGAGCGCGAACAACCCGATGCAGAACACCGCGACCTTCTCGATCAACTCCGACCACACGTTCATTTCGGCTGACGAGGAGGAGGGCTCCTGATGGCGGTCAAGAAGGGTGAAGCGCCGGCTGTGATCCCGGCCAAACTGTCGTTTTCCGGCACCGGCGAGAAGTTCAAGCTGGACGTCAAGTTCCGGAACGTCAACGGCAAGGAGTACCGCGCGGCGGTGGACGATGGGAAGAACCTGGCCGAGCTTGTCTTCCTGGTGGTGGATGAGTGGGACGCCGACTACCCCCTGTCGGTCGAAGGCATCATGGACTTCGAAGATGAGCGCGCCGGGATCTGCGAGGGGCTGCTGATGGCATACCACCGCGCCCGCCGGGTTGAACTGGAAAAAAACTGATTGAGGCGGTCGGGGCGC
>NZ_JBFULO010000229.1:0-5788 GCF_054049855.1 Stenotrophomonas sp. P5_B8
GACCACGGGCGAGGCGGCATCCACCCCGTCCACAGTGCCGTCCGCTGCTCGCGGCGAACACGCCGCGAGCAGGGACAGGCAAGCCAGCAGGGCGATGCGCTTAGTCGGCACGGCCGGCGAATTCACCGGTGGCGGTGTTGACCAGCACGCGTTCGCCGTTGGCGATGTACTCCGGCACCATGATCTCGATCCCGGTGCTGAGCTTGGCCGGCTTTGGACGCTTGGTGGCGGTGCCCCCCTTCATTTCCGGCGGGGTCTCGACCACTTCCAGCACCACGCTGGTCGGCAGCTGCACGCCCACCGGGGTTTCGTCGATCACCTGCACGTAGATACCCGTCAGGCCGTCGGTGATGTAGCCGGCGTCATCGCCCAGCACGTCGGCATCGACCATGTACGGGGTGTAGTCCTCGTCGTCCAGGAACACGAACGCATCGCCGTCCTTGTAGGAATAGGTGGACTGGCGGCGCAGCAGCTCGACTTCCGGCAGGTTGTCGTCGGCGTCGAAGCTGGCATCGAGCTTGTTGCCGCCCGGCACGCTGTACATGATGAAGCGGAAGCGGACATTGCCGCCGCGGCCCTGCGGCGAGCTGCGTTCGATGTCGCGGATCTGGTAGACGCCGTTGTTGTACTCGACGACGTTGCCTTTCTTGATGTCGTTGGCTTTCATGGACTGAAGGTCGGTTCGTGGGAGGTGGCGGGCACCATGCCGGGTGCCCTGCGGTGTCCGCCGCTACGGCGGACGTGCTTACTTGGGTGCCAGACGCACCGCACCGTCCAGGCGGATGGTCTCGCCGTTGAGGTAGGTGTTGCCGAGGATATGGCCGACYAGGCCGGCGAAGTCGTCCGGCTTGCCCAGGCGCGGCGGGAACGGGATCGACGCGGCCAGCGATTCCTGCACGGCCGGCGGCATGCCATCGACCATCGGAGTCCAGAAGATGCCCGGGGCGATGGTCATCACGCGGATGCCGAAGCGCGACAGTTCGCGTGCCATCGGCAGGGTCATGCTGACCACGCCGCCCTTGGACGCGGCATAGGCGGCCTGGCCGATCTGGCCTTCATAGGCGGCGACGCTGGCGGTGTTGATGATCACCCCGCGCTCGCCGTCGTCGCCGGGCGTGTTGTGCTGCATGCGGTTGGCGGCGGCCTTGGCGACGTTGAAGCTGCCAACCAGGTTGACCATCACCGTGTTCTGGAAGCTGGCCAGTGGCATCGGGGCCTCTTTGCCCAGCACGCGCCCGGCGCCGAGGATGCCGGCGCAGCTGATCGCCGCATTGAGGCCGCCGAGGAAGTCGTGCGCGGCATCGATCTGCGCCGCCACGGCCGCTTCATCGCTGACATTGGTGGTGAAATAGCGGGCGTTGGCCTCGCCCAGTTCGGCCACGGCGGCCGCGCCCTTGTCGTCGTTGAGGTCGAACAGGGCGACTTTGGCGCCGTGGGCCACCAGGTACTGGGCCACGGACAGGCCCAGGCCGGAGACGCCGCCGGTGATGACGGCGCGGACAGAAGACAGCTGCATTGCGTGTTTCCGCTGGTTCAAGAACCGCCGATTCTAGCGGAAGCCGGCGCTGTCGCCGTTGTGCGCTGCGCGCGGCGCTCAGTGGCGCTGCGCCAGGCGCCGTGCGAACTCGTCCGGCGCCAGCCCGGGCGCAAACAGGAAGCCTTGGCCCACGGCCACTCCCAGCCCCTGCAGGAACTGCCGCTGCGGCTCCGATTCGATGCCTTCGGCGACCAGCCCCAGGCCCAGGCTGCGCGCAATGCCGCAGACCGCTTCGCACACCGCCACGTCCGAGCGGTTGCCGGGCACGCCCTCGACGAACAGCTGGCTGAGCTTGAGCCCGTGGATCGGCAGCCGGCGCAGGTAGTTGAGGGCGCTGTAGCCTTCGCCGAAATCGTCGATGGTCAGCAGCACGCCCATCTCGCGCAGGCGCGCGAAGGTCTGCAGGGTGTCCGGGGCATCCTCGATCAGCACCCGTTCGGTGAACTCCAGCTCCAGCGCGGTGCCGGGCAGGCCGAATTCGTCCAGCACCTGGCCCACGTTGCGGGCCAGGTCCTCGCCGACGAACTGGCGGTAGGACACATTGACCGCCACTCGCACGATGCCCAGCCCGGCATCCTGCCACGCCCGCACCTGTCGGCACGCCTCGCGCAGCACCCACAAGCCGATCCGCACGATGTCGCCGGTGCTTTCGGCGTGCCCGATGAAGATGTCCGGGCGCAGCTCGCCCAACTGCGAGTTGCGCCAGCGGATCAACGCTTCGGCGGCCACCAGCTGGCCGTTGTGCAGGTTGACCTGCGGCTGGTAGACCAGGTGGAACTCGTCATCGTCCAGCGCACGGTGCAGGCGGCTTTCGATCTGCAGCCGGTCGTTCTGGCGCTGCGCCAGTTCCGGGGAAAACACCTGCCAGCCGTTGCGGGTGCGGCGCTTGCAGTCGTACATGGCGATGTCTGCGTTCTGGATCAGCTGCTGCGGACGCAGCCCGTCCTGCGGCGCGCGCGCGATGCCGATGCTGGTGGTCACCGCGAACTCGTCGGCCCCGAAGCGGAACGGGGTGCTGAAGCCGCGGGTGATCGCCTCGGCCAGGCGCTCGGGCTGGTCGGCCTGGTCGCGGGTGTCGCAGATCACCAGGAACTCGTCGCCGCCAAAACGCGCCAGCAGGCCTTCGGTACCGATCGCGGTGGCGATGCGGCGGGTGGCATCGATCAGCAGTTCGTCGCCAGCGTTGTGGCCGAGCAGGTCGTTGACGGTCTTGAAGCGGTCCAGGTCGATGTACAGCACCGCCACCTGGCAATGGGTGGGGTTGGCCATGCGCGTGGCCAGGTCGTTGAGCACCGCATCGCGGTTCATGATGCCGGTGAGCGGGTCGGTGCGGGCCTGGATGCGCAGGGTTTCCTCGGCCTGCTTGCGCGCGGTGATGTCCTGCACGGTGCCGGCGATGCGTGCGGCGTTGACGTCACCGGGCTCGGCCTCGCCGATCATGCGCACCCAGAACGAGTGCCCGTCGCCGCGCTGGCCCTGCAGTTCCAACTCGAACGGCACCTGCCGGTCGATCACCTCAAGCAGCGCCTGCTGCAGCTGCGAGCGATCATCCAGGCGCAGGCATTCCAGCAGGTGCGCCATGTCGGTGAGCGGCAGCGACTGGCCGAGGATGCGGCTGGCCTCGTCGGTCAGGTACAGGCGCTGCAGGCCGCGATCCCATTCCCAGCCGCCGATGTGCGCCAGCGACTGGGCGCGGTCGAACAGGGCGTTGTTGCGCTTGAGCTCGGTGATGTCGCTGAACAGCCCGAACACGTGGTCCGGGCAATCGCGGCCGGTGCCGAACACCGGCACGTTGGTGGTGGAGATCCAGATCATGCGCCCGCGCGGGCGGTGGTACAGCCCGACGATGGTGCTGCGGATGGTGCGCCCGGTGCGCAGCGACACCGCGGCCGGCCACTGCTCGCGGGTGAGCGGGTGGCCATGTTCGTCCACGCAGATCCAGTCGTCCGGGGCCAGCATCGCCTGCAGGCTGCCGCCGTTGCCGGCCATGCCGAGGATGCGATGCGCGGCCGGGTTGGCCGAGACCACGCGCAGGTGGGTATCGAACAGGACCACGCCCTTGTCGATGGATTCCATCARCAACCGGTAGCGCGATTCGGCCTGCCAGCGGCTGCTGAGGTCACGCGCTACCGCCACGATGCAGTGCTCGCCCTGGTGCTCGAAGCCGGCCGAATGCACTTCCACGGGGAAGCGGCTGCCATCGCCGCGCATGTTGGTCACCTCGATGACGTAGGTTTCATCGCGGCGCAGCGCTTCCCAGACCGGGTCGAGGTGGTCGCTGGGCAGGTCCGGGTTCAACAGTTCGATCGGCTGGCCGACGATCTCCTCGCGCGGCCGTCCGTAGGCGCGCACGCCGGCCTTGTTGAGGTCCAGCACCACGCCGGTTTGGCTGAGGATGCTGACCGGGTCGGGTACCGCGTCGAACAGCGCGGCGTAGCGGCGCAGCGCCAGCTGGCGCTCGTCCATGGCCTGGGTAAGGGCCTGCTGCACCTCGCGCAGCAGGGGGCGCAGGCCCTGTTCGTCCGGCGGCTGCGCCAGGGCGCGATCCAGGGCGGCCAGCGCGTGGACGTGGGCGGTGAGATGGTCACCGACCGCGACGTCCCTGCGCGGGCCGCTGCGGCTCATGTGGCCGCCAGCGCCTTGCCGGTCTTGCTGCCGGTCTGCCGGCCCAGCCGTGCGGCGAGCCAGCGGCCGGTGGTGGCCAGCGCCGACAGGTCGATACCCGTGCGCATGCCGATGCCATGCAGCAGGTACACCACGTCTTCGCTGGCGACGTTGCCGCTGGCTCCCTTGGCATAGGGGCAGCCGCCGGCGCCGGATACGGCCGAATCGACCACGCGCACGCCTTCCTCCAGGCAGGCATCGATGTTGGCCAGCGCCTGTCCGTAGGTGTCGTGGAAGTGCACCGCCAGCGCGGCCATCGGCACCTCGGCGGCGACCGCATGCAGCATCGCCCGCGCCTTGCGCGGGGTGCCCACGCCGATGGTGTCGCCCAGCGAAATTTCGTAACAGCCCATGTCATGCAGCGCACGTGCCACGCGGACCACTTCGCTCACCGCGACCTCGCCCTGGTACGGGCAGCCGAGCACGGTGGAGACGTAGCCGCGCACCTTCACCCCGTCGGCTTTGGCGCGCGCCAGGATCGGCGCGAAGCGTGCCAGCGATTCGTCGATGCCGGCGTTGGTGTTGGTGCGGTTGAAGGTTTCCGAGGCGGCGGTGAACACGGCCACTTCCTCCACGCCGACCGCGCGTGCCCGATCGTAGCCCTGTTCGTTGGGGACCAGCACCGGATAGGCGATGCCGGGGCGGCGCTCGATGCCGGCGTAGACCTCGGCGGCATCGGCCAGCTGCGGCACCCAGCGCGGACTGACGAAACTGGTGGCCTCGATGGTGCGCAGGCCGGTCAGCGACAACTGCCGGATCAGTTCGATCTTGTCGGCGGTGGCCACCGGCTGTGCTTCGTTCTGCAGACCATCGCGCGGGCCCACTTCGACGATGCGGACGAAATCATCCATGGCGGGCCTCCCGGCGGACGGGCAGGCGCACAGCAGGCAGCAGAACGGGCAGGAGTCGGATCACAGGAGTACCAGAAGAAGGGAGGCGGCCCACGGTCCCCGGTAGGCCACGAAAGGGGGATACGCGGGATGGGCGACAAAGCGGCCAGCCCGCGGTGGATGACAGGGTCGCCCCAGGGCGGGCGCCGGGCGTTCAGCCGGGGCGTTGGCAGACCGCTTCGATGTTGTTGCCGTCCGGGTCCAGCACGAACGCCCCGTAGTAATCGGGGTGGTAATGCTCGCGGATGCCCGGCGCGCCGTTGTCGCGCCCGCCGGCGGCCAGCGCGGCCTGGTGAAAGGCATCCACCTCGGCCCGGCTGCCTGCGCTGAAGGCCACATGCACCCCGCCATGGGCGCCGGGCGCGTTGCCGATCCAGAAGTCCGGCTTGCCGGTGCGGCCGAAGCCGGCATGGTCGTGGTCGCCGGTCTGGGCGGCGCTGACCTGCATCACCACGGTGATCCCCAGCGGGGCCAGGGCCTGCTGGAAGAAGCTGAGGCTGCGCGGGAAGTCGGCGCAGCGGATACCGATATGGTCGAGCATGATGACGTCCTTCAGTCCTGGGTGACCCAATGCGGGGCGCGCTTGTCCAGGAAGGCGCCCAGGCCCTCCTGCCCCTCGGCCGACACCCGCAGGCGCGCAATCAGCGCGGCATTGTCGCGGTCCAGCGCGTCGCGGTCGCGGCCGATGCCGACCCGG
>NZ_JBFULO010000230.1:0-5770 GCF_054049855.1 Stenotrophomonas sp. P5_B8
GGGTGTATACGGTCAGCAAGGGCCTGCTCAAGGCATTCGGTCCGCGCCGGGTGTTCAACACGCTGCTGGACGAAACCATGATCCTGGGCATGGCCCAGGGCCTGGCCAACCTGGGCATGCTGCCGATCCCGGAGATCCAGTACCTGGCCTACCTGCACAACGCGGCCGACCAACTGCGTGGCGAGGCCTGTTCGCTGCAGTTCTTCTCCAACGACCAGTACCGCAACCCGATGCTGGTGCGCATTGCCGGGCTGGGCTACCAGAAGGGCTTCGGGGGCCACTTCCACAACGACAATTCCATTGCCGCGCTGCGCGATATCCCCGGGTTGGTGGTCGGGTGCCCGTCGCGGGGCGACGACGCGGCGATGATGCTGCGCACGCTGGCTGCACTGGCCCGGGTCGATGGACGGGTGTCGGTGTTCCTGGAGCCGATCGCGCTGTACATGACCAAGGATCTGCACGACCCGGGCGACGGCCAGTGGCTGTTCGCCTACCCATCGCCGGAGCAGACGATGTTGCCGGGGGAGGGGCGGGTATATGCGCCGGAGGCCAGCGACCTGGTGGTCTTCACCTATGGCAACGGCGTACCGATGAGCCTGCGCGCGGCGCGCACCATCCAGGCCGAGCTGGGCTGGCAGGTGCGGGTGGTGGACCTGCGCTGGCTGGTGCCGCTCAATGCCGGTTTCATCGCCGAACAGGCGGCCGACGCCCAGCGTGTGCTGGTGGTCGATGAGGGCCGGCACAGCGCCGGGGTGGGCGAGGGCGTCATCACCGCGTTGGTCGAAGCAGGCCTGGGCCACCTGCCGTTGCAGCGGGTCAGCGGTGCCGATACCTATACGCCGCTGGCGGGGGCAGCAATGTGCGTGCTTCCAAGCGACAATGCGCTGGTAAGCGCCGCCCGGGTACTGGCGCAGGATCTCTGACGCATGTGTGGATTGGCAGGAATGCTGCTGCCGGCTCCGGTAGCGGAGCAGGCAGCACTGGAAGAGCTGGCGCGACGCATGGGCGACGCGCTGATCCATCGTGGCCCGGACGACAGCGGGGTGTGGGCCGATGCCGGGCGCGGCATCGCGCTGGCGCATCGGCGGCTGAGCATCCTGGACCTGTCGCCGCTGGGCCACCAGCCGATGGCGTCCGACGACGGGCGCTACGTGCTTGCCTACAACGGCGAGGTCTACAACTTCGCCACGCTGCGTGCCGAGCTGGAGGCCTTGGGGCACCACTTCCGCGGGCACTCCGACACCGAGGTGCTGCTGGCCGCGTTCGTGGCGTGGGGGCTGGATGAAACCCTGCAGCGTGCGAACGGCATGTTCGCCATCGCGCTCTGGGACCACGCCGAGCAGTGTCTTTGGCTGGCCCGCGACCGGGTCGGCAAGAAGCCGCTGTATTACGGCTGGGCCGGCGATGCGCTGGTGTTCGGATCGGAGTTGAAGGCGCTGTGGCAGCACCCGGCCTTCGACAACGACGTCGACCGCGACGCGCTGACCCTGCTGCTGCGGCTGGACTACATTCCCGCCCCGCACWGCATCCATGCGCGCTGCTTCAAGCTGATGCCGGGGCGGGTGCTGCGCCTGGACGCGGCCACCGTTGCCGCCGGTGCCGCCGCACACCGGCCGGACCAGCAGCAGGTGCCGTTCTGGAATGCGCGCGAGCGCATGCAGCAGGCGCTGGCGTTGCCGTTCATCGGCAGCGACGACGATGCCGAGGCGCAGCTGGACGGCCTGCTGCGTGACGCGGTGGGGCTGCGGATGGTGGCCGACGTGCCGGTCGGCGTATTCCTCTCCGGCGGCACCGATTCATCGGTGGTGGCCGCGCTGATGCAGTCGCAGTCGTCCACGCCGATCCACAGTTTCAGCATCGGGTTCCAGGATTCGGATCACGACGAGGCGCCGCTGGCCAAGGCGCTGGCGCAACACCTGGGCACCGATCACACCGAGCTGTATGTCAGCGGCGCCGACGCGCTGGCGGTGGTGCCACAGTTGCCCGCGATGTTCGACGAGCCCTTTGCCGATGCCTCGCAGGTGCCCACCGCGCTGGTGGCCARGCTGGCGCGCGGGTCGGTCACCGTGGCGCTGTCGGGCGACGGCGGCGATGAGCTGTTCTTCGGCTACAGCCGCTACCAGCGTGCGCTGCGCAACTGGGCGATGCTCGGCAAAGTGCCGGCACCGCTGCGGCGCTGGATGGCGGCCCATTCGCAGACCCAGGGTGAGGCCTCGCGCACCGGCGGCCTGGCCGCGCTGCTGGCCGAGACTGGCGCGCGCGGCATCGGCGATGTGTACCGCAACCGCATCTCGCGCTGGCGCGACCCGGTCGCGGCGGTGAAGGGGGCCACCGGGGCCGGCAGCTTCTACGACCTGGCCGACCCGCTGCACGGCGCCGGCTCGCCGGCCGACGCGATGATGCTGGCCGACTTCAACACCTATCTCCCCGATGACCTGCTGTGCAAGGTCGACCGCACCAGCATGGCGGTCAGCCTGGAGGCGCGCGCGCCGTTGCTGGACTGGCGGGTGGCCGAGTTCGCCTGGTCGCTGCCGCTGTCGATGAAGCACCGAGACGGGGTCAGCAAATACCTGCTTAAGCGCGTGCTGGGCCGTTATGTGCCGCAGGACATGGTGCACCGCCCCAAGCGCGGCTTCGGGGCGCCGGTCAGCGCGTGGCTCAAGGGCGACCTGCGCGGCTGGGCCGACGAACTGCTCGATCCGGCGCGGCTGGCCGCGGAGGGTGTGTTCAACGTGGAGGCGGTGGCGCCGCTGTGGCAGCAGTTCAAGCAGGGCGAGCGCAAATGGCACACGCACCTGTGGAACGTGCTGATGTTCCAGGCCTGGCAGGCGCACTGGCGCGAGGTGCGCGCGGGCGTCGAGCGCGGTTGAGAGTGCGCAGCCACCCATGGGGTGGCGCTACCGTGCGGGGTGCTGGAGGGCAGGGCCACGCCATTCGTGGCTGACGTGCCGATGATCTGTGGTGCAAAGGCAGCCACCCATGGGGTGGCGCTACCTTGCGGGGTGCTGGAGGGTAGAGCCACGCCATGCGTGGCTGACGTGCCGATGATGTGTGGTGGAAAGGCAGCCACCCATGGGGTGGCTCCACCCTGCGCGGTGTGGGCGCCTGGCCGGGCCCCCTTCACCGTCGCCGAAGGTGCGCCCGCCTAGGCTCGGGGTTTCCCCCAAACGGAGACATCCCCATGGCCGAAGTGAAGATCGCGGTACTGGTCGGCAGCCTGCGCAAGGGCTCGCACAACAAGGCGCTGGCCCATGCGCTGGAGAAACTGGCGGCCGGCAAAGCGCGTTTTGAGTACGTGGAGATCGGCGACCTGCCGCTCTACAACCAGGATTTCGACAAGGACTACCCCGCCCAGGGCGTGCGCCTGAAAAAGCAGATCCGTGACGCCGACGCGCTGCTGTTCATCACCCCCGAGTACAACCGCTCGATCCCCGGCGTGCTCAAGAACGCCATCGACCTGGGCTCGCGTCCCTACGGCGACAGCGCGTTCGCCGGCAAGCCGGCGGCGGTGGCCGGGGCCTCGATCGGGGTGATCGGCACCGCGCTGGCCCAGCAGCACCTGCGCAATGTGCTGGCCTACCTCGACGTGCCGGTGCTCGGCCAGCCGGAGGTGTTCCTGCACTTCAAGGATGGCCTGATCGACGAGGCGGGCAACATCGGCAACGAGGCCACGAAGACGTTCCTGCAGGGCTTCGTGGACAAGTTCCTGGCCTGGATCGCCACCCACGGCGGTCAGCATTGAGCCGGGCGCTTCTGCGATAATGGTGGCACGGCGGGCGCCGCAACGGCGCCTGTCGCACGAAATGCGACGGCTGCGGCCGATGCTGCCGGCAACTGCCGGTATACCCAGCTCATCCACCGCTTATCCACAGGGTTGTGCATGGCTGTGGCGGTCGCTCCGTGCCTACCATGCCCCATGCTCCGCACTGCAGGAAGTACGCCTCGATATGTCCGCCCGCTCTGGCTTCCGTTCCGACCGCAAAGACCGCGGTGACCGTTTCGACCGCGATGAATCGCGGATCGACCAGCTGCGCGTGCCCCCGCATTCGATCGAGGCCGAGCAGGCGGTGCTGGGCGGACTGATGCTCGCCCCGGAAAGCTACGACCGCATCAACGATCAGCTGACCGAGACAGATTTCTACCGTCGCGACCACCAGATGATCTACCGTGCGATCCGCGAGCTGTCCGAGCGCGATCGTCCGTTCGATGCGGTGACCTTGGGCGAGTGGTTCGAATCGCAGGGGCGGATGGAGCTGGTCGGCGATGGCGCCTACCTGATCGAACTGGCCAGCACCACGCCGTCGGCGGCCAACATTGCCGCCTACGCCGAGATCGTGCGCGACAAGGCGGTGCTGCGCCAGCTGATCCAGGTCGGCACCGACATCGTCAACGACGGCTTCCAGCCCGAAGGCCGCGAAAGCAGCGAGCTGCTGTCGGCGGCGGAAAAGTCGGTGTTCGCGATCGCCGAACAGGGCGCCCGCGGCCGCACCGATTTCGTGGCGATGCCCGGCGCGTTGAAGGACGCCTTCGAAGAGCTGCGCAACCGCTTCGAGAACGGCGGCAACATCACCGGCCTGCCGACCGGCTACGCGGATTTCGACGCGATGACCTCCGGCCTGCAGCCGACCGACCTGATCATCCTGGCTGCGCGTCCGGCGATGGGCAAGACCACCTTTGCCCTGAACATCGCCGAGTACGCGGCGATCAAGTCCAAGAAGGGCGTGGCGGTGTTTTCGATGGAAATGTCCGCCTCGCAGCTGGCGATGCGTCTGATTTCCTCCAACGGCCGCATCAACGCCCAGCGGCTGCGTACCGGCCAGCTGGAAGATGAGGACTGGAGCCGGGTCACCGGCGCCATCCGCATGCTGAAGGAAACCAAGATCTTCATCGACGACACGCCGGGCGTGTCGCCAGAAATCCTGCGCTCCAAGTGCCGTCGCCTCAAGCGCGAGCACGACCTGGGCCTGATCGTGATCGACTACCTGCAGCTGATGAGCGTGCCGGGCAACAGCGAAAACCGCGCGACCGAAATCTCGGAGATCTCGCGTTCGTTGAAGGGCCTGGCCAAGGAACTCAACGTGCCGGTGATCGCGCTGTCCCAGCTCAACCGCTCGCTGGAAACGCGTACGGACAAGCGCCCGGTGATGGCCGACCTTCGCGAATCCGGCGCTATCGAGCAGGACGCGGACATGATCGTGTTCATCTACCGCGACGATTACTACAACAAGGAAAACTCGCCGGACAAGGGCTTGGCCGAGATCATCATCGGCAAGCACCGAGGCGGCCCGACCGGCGCGTGCAAGCTCAAGTTCTTCGGTGAATACACGCGCTTCGACAACCTGTCGCACGACTCGGTGGGGTCGTTCGAGTGACGCTGCAGGTGTGARGCTGCAGGTGTGACGCTGCGGGTGTGACGGTGGTGGCGGCCGTGGGTTGGCAATCCGGTGAATCCGGTGAGTCCGTTTAATCCGGTGAGTCCGGTGAGTCCGTTTAATCCAGTGAGTCCGGTGAATCCGGTGAATCCGAACCGGGTAGGTGCCGACCGTTGGTCGGTACGCTTCGGCACCGGTCCCGGAGCAGGGTAGAGCCGAGCCATGCTCTGCTGCTCTTCCGGCAGCGCTCCGGGTGCGTCAGCCGAGCATGGCTCGGCTCTACCTCCCGCCTATGGCCGGCCGAGCATGGCTCGGCTCTACCTCCGCCTCTGGCCAGCCGAGCATGGCTCGGCTCTACCTCTCGGCTATGGTCAGCCGAGCATGGCTCGGCTCTACCT
>NZ_JBFULO010000231.1:0-5766 GCF_054049855.1 Stenotrophomonas sp. P5_B8
CGACTGCCGAATTCGCTGTTGTAGTCCTTGCCACCGCGCAGCTGGTTGATGGTGCTCATCACGTGCGTGGCGCGGTCCGGATGGTGGGTGTCCAGCCAGTCGCGGAACAGCGGCGCCACTTCCAGCGGCAGGCGCAGCAGCACGTAGCCGGCGGTGGATGCACCAGCATCGCGTGCGGCTTCCAGCACCGCTTCCAGCTCGGCATCGTTGATCCAGGGAATCACCGGCGCCACCATCACCCCGACCGGGATGCCGGCGTCATGCAGGCGGCGCATCGCGCGCAGGCGGGCGCGCGGTGCCGAGGCACGCGGATTTTAGTATGAGGGGACTAAGGGGTGGTTCCGGCATATTCGTCGAGGTCATTCGGGTACGTTGTCTGTGACGACTATCCATCTGCCCGAGGTGCCAGTGAAGCGTCGAGTGACGATGGATCAAGAGCGACCGGCGCGACCGTTAGGCAGACGTCGTATGGCGAATCCGGGCTGAAGAATGCCCTGACGAAGAGGGAATCCCCGCTCTGTGCAGAGTCTAGCCACGCCTCAACACGACTCGCAAGACCAAGCAGATCGCTCAAGCGACCTGCAATCCAATGACCGTCAATGATGGACGAGCTCCATGTGCCGATTTCCAGATATTCGTGCGGACCCAGATTGCGATGGCAGGAGATCCAGTCGTTATTTGGATCCGATGCATAAGCACGCAGTACCGCAACAAACGAACTCAGCCCGGTCACAGAGCCGGTGATTCGCCATTGCTTGGCATCATCGTCAAGCTCATAGTGAAATCTGAGATTTCTCCATTCATCCCGGTACCATTCTTAGGAAAAAATATTCATTCAATGGACCTGTGATCTTTCACTTCCACTTGGTATCTCGCTGCTGCCAACCTCGTCCATCAAGGAAATAGTCCCACTTCTCACCGTTACCATCTGTGTATCCCCAATGGGGASCATTGGGTGGAGGATGTCCGAAATCGGGGTGTAGCTTCCCTCCGGTATTTGGGTTAACCCAATTCCCTTTGGTACTTCCAGGTGGACCGCTAACCTTCCACTGCCATTCACCAGGACATTCTGCCGGTTGTCCGGTAGTGGAGGCAGCCAGGGACTGCGCCTAGCCGCAAGATCGGAACTCCAGTCATTGAGAGAGACGGAAAACCGTATACGTCAAGCACAGCGCTAGGCACGATGCGCAGAACGCGGATACCGCCTTTCCGGCTGGAGCCAGCCAAGCTGCCACACATCCGGCGGCGGCGATCGCTGCCGCCAATACTCCAACCGAGACCGCGGTTTCTGCGCCCGGAAACCACGCCGCAGCGCAGTCCTGACCGATTGCCGCATAATCAGGTTTCGCTAGATCCGTGGTGCCCTCGTCGAATATTTCGCTGGCAGGGCACAAATACATCAATAAGGTATGCAATGGCCAGAGCAACATGAGCACCGCTATGAATGCGGCGGCGGAAGCCGGCACCAGTGCAACCCATCGCAGCCACCTAGTCATAGCGATCTCTTCGATCGGGGCGGAAGCCCCTGAGGCGGGAGCACCGGGCGGGGCGGCGCATGGAACTCACGCGTGGTTCCCGGCATCAGACGATTCTTCGTTTTCGGAAAGAAGGGCATCCTTCTCCAGCTTCCTGAGATTCATCGCTCGCCCATCCTTGGTTCGGCCAATGCGCGGATCTTACCGTGAATAGTGAGCACACATCATTGCGGGAACTAGCTCATGCCACCACGCCGCTGATTGCCCGAGACATGGATCGTTGATCGCGACATTCGAGTATTGGCGCACATCAAGCAGAGTCTCTGGCATCGGTCTTAGAACAACGACCCCTGTGGCGAATCCACCCGSGGCGGCAACGGYCGCAAAAATTTGYCGCAATCCAGCTTCGGCCAATGRCTGTTCTGCGCGTCGAATCCGAGCCGCTTGCGCGCCAGCTTGAAGCGGCTCGACAGCAGGTCGGCGTAGACGCCTTCGCCGCGCATKCGACTGCCGAATTCGCTGTTGTAGTCCTTGCCACCGCGCAGCTGGTTGATGGTGCTCATCACGTGCGTGGCGCGGTCCGGATGRTGGGTGTCCAGCCAGTCGCGGAACAGCGGSGCAACTTCMAGCGGCAGGCGCAGCAGCACGTAGCCGGCGGTGGATGCACCGGCATCGCGCGCGGCTTCCAGCACCGCTTCCAGCTCGGCATCGTTGATCCACGGAATCACCGGCGCCACCATCACCCCGACCGGGATGCCGGCGTCATGCAGGCGGCGCATCGCGCGCAGGCGGGCGTGTGGTGCCGAGGCACGCGGTTCCAGTTTTGCCGACAGGTGCGGGTCCAGCGAGGTCACCGAGAAGTGCACGCTGACCAGGTTCTGCTCGGCAAGGGGCGCGAGCAGGTCGATGTCACGCTCGACCAACGCGTTTTTGGTGATCAGCGAGAACGGATGCCGGGTTTCCAGCATCACCTCGATCAGTTGGCGCGTCAGTTTGAGCTTGCGCTCGATCGGCTGGTAGGCATCGGTGTTGATGCCCAGCGCGATCGGCTGCGGCACGTAACCCGAGCGCGAGAATTCCTTGCGCAGCAGCTGCGGCGCGTTGGTCTTGGCGAACAGCTTGGTCTCGAAGTCCAGGCCAGGCGACAGATTGAGGTAAGCATGGGAGGGGCGCGCGAAGCAGTACGAGCAGCCGTGTTCGCAGCCCCGGTACGGATTGACCGACTGACTGAAGCCCACGTCCGGCGACTTGTTGCGGCTGATGATGCTGCGCGCGGTCTCGGCACGCACTTCGGTACGCAGACGCGGCGCGGCGAATTCTTCGCTCTCCTCGGCGTCCCAACCGTCGTACACGACTTCGCTGACGGTGGCCTCGAAACGGCCCGCCAGATGCGTGGTGGAACCTCGGCCTTTGATCGCGATACCCATGGTCAAAGGCTATCGCCGGGCGATCTCAGGGGTTGAGACGTACGGCCGATGCTTCCGGGAACAGTGGTTTGGACGGAGGGGAGCGGGGTGTTCATGGCAGGCGGGCCGCAGAGGTTAATCTTTGGTTAGCAGTATTACTAACCACAACCCCACTATATCCCGAAAGTCCCGCTACGACGGGCCTCTGGCGGTACAGGTACGAATTCGTCCCCAAACTTGTCCACAGGCCACACGGGCAGGACATCGTCGGTCATGGCGCCAGTCAACGGTCGGTGAGCGCCTTACAGTAACGCCAGATATCCCTTCACCGTGGCGTCCAGCCCGGCATACAAGGCCTCACTGATCAGCGCATGGCCGATCGAGACTTCCAGCACGTCCGGCACGGCCTGCAGGAAGTCGCGCAGGTTGTCCTGCGACAGGTCGTGGCCGGCGTTTACTCCCAGCCCGGCGGCCTGGGCACGACGCGCGGCATCGGCGAACAGGGCCAGCATCGCGCTGGCGTCACCGGCGGCATGTGCTTCGGCATAGGGGCCGGTATAGAGCTCGACGCGATGGGCGCCGATCGCCGCGGCCTGGGCGATATCCGGGTTGCCGGCATCGACGAACAGGCTGACGCGGCAACCGTAGGACCGGAGCTCGGCGATCAGCGGGCGCAGCCGCTCCCCGTCGCGGGCGAAGTCGAACCCGTGGTCGGAGGTGAGCTGGCCGTCGCCGTCTGGCACCAGGGTGGCCTGGGCGGGCCGGGTCTGCGCGCACAGCGGCAGCAGGCCGGGGTAGCCTTCGCGCGGCGGGGCGAACGGGTTGCCTTCGATGTTGAACTCGACGCCACGCCGGGCGGTGAGCGACGACAGCGCGACAACGTCTTCGGCATGGATGTGCCGGCGGTCCGGGCGCGGATGCACGGTGATGCCGTGCGCGCCCGCGTCCAGGCAGGCCGTCGCGGCCTGCAGCACATCCGGGTCGGTGCCGCCGCGCGAATTGCGCAGCACGGCGATCTTGTTGACGTTGACGCTGAGCTGGGTCATGGCACTACGGGGTGTCGGTATCTTCGGTGGCGGCCTGGCGGCGGGCCTGGCCCAGTTCGCGCAGCCGGCGCAGTTCGGCGGGATCGATCACGCTGGAGATGTCGCGCTGCAGGTTGCCGAAACGCGCGACGTACAGCCCGCGCACCCAGGCCAGCAGGAACACCAGCGTCCCCAGCAGGGACAGCAGCATCACCCCATCGTGGGGCGTCTTCAGCGCCAGCGCGAATGCGCCCAGCGCCAGCAGCAGGAACAGCCAATGCATCGTCATTCTCCCCGTTGACCGGGCAAGTGTAGCGCCGCCGGCCGCTGCGGTTCCACGTGGCCGGTCACAACAGCGGCGAGGCTAGCCGGGCGAACGCCTCGGGCACCCGGTGCCGCCAGAGCGAGCGCTTGCGGTCGTTCTGCACGCGCACGGCGGCGTCGAACTCGGCGGCCAGAATGCGCTCCAGCGCGGCCACGCGATCGGCATCGACGAACATCATCGACAGCTCGAAGTTGAGCCGGAAGCTGCGGTGGTCGAAGTTGGCACTGCCGACGATGCACACGTCCTGGTCGGCGATGAAGGCCTTGGTGTGCAACATGCGCGGGCCGTATTCGTAGATCTTGACCCCGGCCAGCAGCAGTTCGTCGAAGTAGGACCGCGCCGCCTGGGTGACGAACCAGGAATCGCTCATCTTGGGCACCAGCAGGCGCACGTCCAACCCGCCGAGCGCGGCCGAGGTGAGCGCCATGCGGGCCGCTTCGCCAGGGACGAAGTAGGGCGTCACCAGCCAGACCCGTTCACGCGCCTCGTGGATGGCCGCCACCTGGAGCCGGTGGATGGTTTCCCAGGCCGAATCCGGCCCGGACACCAGCACCTGCGCATCGATGCGCCCGTCCTGGCGGCTGGGCATGTCATGCGGCCACAGCTGGGCGATGTTGAAGCGTGCCGGCTCCTGCCCGGTGGCATAGATCCAGTCCTCCACGAATACCAGCTGCAGGCTGCGCACCACGTGCCCGACCACGCGCATATGCAGGTCGCGATAGGCGTCGGGACGACGGCTTTCGTCCTCCTCGTCGGTGATGTTGATGCCGCCGGTGAAGGCCATGCGGCCGTCGATCACCACCAGCTTGCGGTGGGTGCGCATGTTCAACCACGGCCGCTTGAACGGCTTGAGCAGCTGCCGCGGATGGAACCAGGCCACCTCGCCGCCGGCGTCCAGCAGCGGCTGCAGGAAGCGCTTGCGGATGCCCGAGGAACCCACTGCGTCCAGCAGCAGGCGCACGCGCACGCCGGCCTGGGCGCGCTCGACCAGCGCATCGCGCAAGGCGGTACCGGCGTGGTCCGGGTTGAAGATGTAGTACTCCACGTGCAGGTGGTCCTGGGCAGTCGCCACCGCCGCCAGCAACGTGCGGTAAGTCGCCGCACCGTCGACCAGCCACTCCACCTCGGTGGCCGAGCTGGGCGCCAGCCCGGTAGTGGCCTGGGCGATCTTGGACAGCTCGGTGCAGTCCGCGTCGGGCGGGCACACGCTGCTGTAGTGCTCCATGCCCGAGCGCGCGCGACCGCGACGCAGGCGCTGCCGCTTCACTTTCTGCGGGCCCAGCAGGTAATAGATGAACAACCCCAGGTAGGGCAGGGCGGCCATCGACAGGATCCAGCTCAGCGTGGCTACCGGCTCGCGCTTCTGCAGCATGATCCAGCCGGTCAGCCAGAGCAGGTAGAGGATGTAGGCCGCCACCAGCAACGGACGGAGGTGCGGGACGGCGTCGAGCCAGGCCGCGAGGGCAGGGTAGGTGGCGAGCATGCGCGGATGATAGCGGGCCGCGCGCGTCCCGTGCGCGCGCGCGGCGTTGGCC
>NZ_JBFULO010000232.1:0-5758 GCF_054049855.1 Stenotrophomonas sp. P5_B8
GCCGCTCCCGCCTTCGCCCAGAGCACCTCTGCCGGTGTCGGCGGTCAGGTCACGTCCGCCTCAGGTGCGCCTGTTGCCGGTGCCGAAGTCACCATCACGCATACCGAGTCGGGCACGGTCAGCCGTGCGACCACCGATGCAGCGGGTCGTTACAACGCGCGCGGCCTGCGCGTGGGTGGTCCGTACACCATCACCATCACCAAGTCCGGTGAAGGCACCAAGACCGAAGACGGCCTGTACCTGGGCGTCAACCAGACCGGTACCGTCAACGCGGCACTGACCGGCGACCTCGCCGCGACCAACCTGGATGCCGTCCAGGTCGTCGCCGTGGCTGCAGGCTCGGAAGTGTTCAGCGCGACCAAGATGGGTTCGGGCACCAACCTCAGCCAGCAGCAGATCGAAGTTGCCCCGTCCATCGGCGGCAACATCCAGGACCTGATGCGTCTGGATCCGCGCGTGACCTTCATCGACCGCGCCTCGGGTTCGATCTCCGCCGGCGGCCAGAACCCGCGCTTCAACTCGATCAGCATCGACGGCGTCTCGGCCAGCGACACCTTCGGCCTGGAAGGCAACAACATGCCGACCCGTCGCCAGCCGGTCGCGATGGAAGCCATCGAAGCGCTGGACATCAACCTGTCCAACTACGACGTCAGCATCGCTGCCGCCGCCGGTGCCACCGTCAACGCGGTGACCAAGTCCGGTACCAACGAATTCCACGGCTCGGTCTACGGCACCTACCGTGACGGCGACTGGTTCGGCGACAACCCGGAAGGCCAGAAGTTCAACGGCTTCACCAAGGAAAAGACCTACGGCATGACCGTGGGTGGTCCGATCCTCAAGGACAAGCTGTTCTTCTTCGCCAACTACGAAAAGTTCGAGCAGGCCGCCCCGGGCGCCGACCTCAGCACCACCCCGCTGGGCAAGGCCAACGGCCAGTTCACCCTGGCCGACGTGACCCGCGCGCAGCAGATCGCGCAGGGTTACGGCATCGAAGCCGGTGGCCTGGAAAGCAACGGCGACACCTCGATGGAAGAGTACGCGCTGAAGCTGGACTGGAACATCAGCGACAACCACCGTGCCAACATCCGTTACAGCAAGATCGACCAGAGCAAGCTGCGCATCAACGGCATGACCACGAGCTCGGCCTCGCTGAACTCGTACTGGTACCAGCACAACAAGACCAACGAGAGCTACGTCGCCCAGCTGTTCAGTGACTGGACCGACAATTTCTCGACCGAACTGAAGGCCTCGTACCGCGAGTACTCGGCCATCCGTGCGGTGTCCACCGATGCCCCGAGCGTGCGCATCTACTTCGGCGGCACCCCGACCGCGCCGTCGGGCGACTCGCTGTACCTGGGTACCGAAGTCAACTCGCAGGACAACGTCCTGACGACCAAGGCGTGGAACTACTACGCCGCCGGCACGCTGACGCTGGGCAATCATGACGTCAAGTTCGGTGCGTCGTACGACACCAACGACATCTACAACTATTACGGCGCCAACTCGTGGGGCACCTACACGTTCTACGGCCTGGACAACTTCGCCGCCGGCCGCTGGAACACCTACGACTACGCACCGGAACGCACCCCGGGTTCGATCGCCGCTGACTACACCTACAGCAACCTGGCGCTGTTCGTGCAGGACACCTGGTACGTCAACAACAACCTGACCCTGACCCTGGGCCTGCGCGCCGACCGTCCGGACACCAGCCCGGAGCCGGCCTACAACGCGGCCGCGTCGAACTTCTTCGGCTACAACAACAGCAAGGTGTTCGAAAGCAAGTTCCTGATCCAGCCGCGCTTCGGCTTCAACTACACCTTCGACACCGATCGCCCGACCCAGCTGCGTGGTGGCGTGGGCCTGTTCCAGGGTGATTCGCCGCAGGTGTGGATCAGCAACAGCTACTCGGCGACCGGTTTCAACACCAACGTCTATAGCCTCCGCAACAACCAGTATGCCGATTCGCTGAAGTTCAATCCGAACAAGGACAGCCAGCCGGTGCCGACCGCTCCGGGTTCGGCCATCCAGAACGTCAACTTCGTCGGCAACGACTTCAAGCTGCCGTCGATCTACAAGGCCAACCTGGCCCTGGACCATGAAACCCCGTGGTACGGCATCGTGGCTTCGGCCGAGCTGCTGGTTACCAAGGTCAAGGACGGCCTGTTCTACCAGAGCCTGAATCTGGGCCCGGTGCAGTACCAGGGACCGGACGGTCGTGACATGTTCTACAGCGCCCGCAAGGTCGGCGCGTGGCAGACCGCTGACTCGCGTGTCGGCAAGGACGGCCGTTACAACAACGTCTACCTGATCAACAACACCGACGAGGGTCGTACCTCGCAGTTCACCGTGTCGCTGTCCAAGCCGTGGTCCGATGCCAGCGACTGGTCCTGGAACCTGGGTTACACCTACACCGATGCCACCGAAGTCGGCTCGCTGACCAGCTCCACCGCCAGCTCGGGCTGGGGCTATCAGTACGCCTTCGACGCCAACACACCGGTCGAGAACACCTCGCGCTACCAGATCCGCGACCGCCTGTCGGGCGCGCTGAACTGGAAGCACAAGTTCTTCGGTGACTACGAGACCAAGATCGGCCTGGTGTACGAAGGTCGCAGCGGCCGTCCGTACAGCTACGTGTTCGCCAACGACGCCAACGGCGACGGCCGTACCGCCAACGACCTGTTCTACGTGCCGAAGGGCCCGGGCGACGTGCTGTTCGGTACGCTGACCAACGCCGGTGCGTTCACCGCCGATGCCGCGATGGAGAAGAGCTTCTTCGATTGGCTTGCCGCCAACCCGGACCTGGCCAAGTACGCGGGCAGCACGCCGGGTGCGAACGGCTTCCGCAGTGGCTGGATCAACACCTTCGACGTGCGCATCAGCCAGCAGCTGCCGGGCTTCATGAAGGGTCACAAGTCGGAGATCTGGCTGGATATCCAGAACATCGGCAACATGATCAACAAGGACTGGGGCAACATCTACGACTACGGCTTCTTCGCCGACAGTCGCGTTGCCACCCTGCAGGGCATGTACCAGGGCAAGTACGTGTACAACTACCGCGGCGCCGACACCCCGACCGTCGCCAACGCCGACGCCGATGGCTTCGACGTCGGTGTGTCGCAGTGGTCGCTGCAGCTGGGCTTCCGCTACCAGTTCTGATGAACTGACGTAGCACCTGCTGCATACGGAACGGCCGGGGCAACCCGGCCGTTTTCGTTTGTCGGACGGGTCGGGCCATCGTGCCGGCTGGGGTGTCGTTCTTGCTGCCAGCCGTAACTTCATGTACTCTCAATCGGTTGCGCGCAAAGACGCGTACCGCAGCGCCCCGAAAAGGCCCGCTGCCGCTGACACCTATCCAACGGCCGGGCTTCCTGGCCGTTTTGCTTTTTAAGGGGGCAGCGGTACAGTCGGAAACCTTGAGGAAAGCAGAAAGAATGGAAATGAAGATCACCGAAACCCCGGCGCGGACGCTGCCGGTGCAGGACGCGCGGATCTACCCGCGCGGTGGGCTGGATGTGCTGTCCCGGGCCGAGGTTGCGCGCCTGCGCGACGCCTCCGGCGGCGGCATGCACGAGCTGCTGCGCCGCTGCGCGCTGGCCGTGCTGACCAGTGGAAGTGCCTCGGACGATCCGCGCGCGGCGCGCGATCTGTACCCGGATTTCGACATCCAGGTGGCGCAGCAGGATCGCGGCGTCCGCATCGACCTCGTCAACGCCCCGGCGATGGCCTTCGTGGATGGCGAGATCATCCGCGGCGTGGCCGAGCTGCTGTTCGCCGTGGTCCGCGACCTGGCCTACATGGCCATCGAGATGGGCCCGCAGTACGCGGCCGAACTGGAATCGTCCGAGGGCATCACCAACGCGGTATTCGGGCTGCTGCGCAACGCGCGCATCCTCAACCCGGGCGACCCGAACCTGGTGGTCTGCTGGGGCGGCCATTCGATCGGTCGCGATGAGTACCTCTACACCAAGCAGGTCGGTTACGAGCTGGGCCTGCGCGGGCTGGATATCTGCACCGGCTGCGGCCCGGGCGCGATGAAGGGCCCGATGAAGGGCGCCACCATCGCCCATGCCAAGCAGCGCAAGCACGTCACCCGCTACATCGGCCTGACCGAGCCGGGCATCATCGCCGCCGAGTCGCCGAACCCGATCGTCAACCACCTGGTGATCATGCCGGACATCGAGAAGCGTCTCGAAGCGTTCGTGCGGATCGGACACGGCATCATCGTGTTCGCCGGCGGCGTGGGCACTGCCGAAGAGATCCTGTACCTGCTCGGCATCCTGCTGCGCGAGGAAAACAAGGACCTGCCGTTCCCGCTGATCCTGACCGGCCCGACCGTGGCGGCGCCGTACTTCGAGCAGATCGACCGCTTCATCCGCCTCACTCTGGGCGAGGCCGCGGCGGCGCGCTACGAGATCATCATCGGCGACCCGGTCGCGGTGGCACGGCGCATGTCCGCCGGTATCAAGCGCGTGCGCGAGCATCGCCTGGAGCAGAAGGATTCGTTCTTCTTCAACTGGTCGATCGAGATTCCGTGGGAATACCAGCAGCCGTTCGTGCCCACGCACGAGGCGATGGCTGCGCTGGACCTGCACCACGGCCGTCCGCCGCATGCCCTGGCTGCCGACCTGCGTCGGGCGTTCTCCGGCATCGTGGCCGGCAATGTCAAGGAAGACGGGATGCGCCGCATCGAGCAGCTCGGGCCGTTCGAGATCCATGGCGACGCCGACATGATGCAGGCGCTGGACGAGTTGCTGCGCGGCTTCGTGGAGCAGCGCCGGATGAAGATCTCCGGCGAATACCAGCCCTGCTATAAGGTCCTGGCCTGATCGCAGGCGGGGTCTGCCGACCCGTCTGACCGGGTCGGGCGGGGGCGGGGCGGGGAGCCCCGCCGCCTTGTAGACGCCGGGCGCCCGTCAACTGATTGACGCCCGTCGCCCCGGGCGACCGTTCGTCCTGCCGCCGCTTGCCGCCGGACGGCAGGTCGTTCATCTTCTGTGTCATCACGCTGGGGAGCGTTCCATGTACTCACGCCGGTCCAACGGCTTCACGCTGGTAGAACTGATGGTCACCGTCGCGGTGGTCGCCATTCTGTCCGCGATCGCTTATCCAAGCTTCCAAAGCAGCATCCGCTCTAATCGGGTAGCTGCGGCGCACAATGAGCTCCTGGGCCTGGTCAACCTGGCGCGCAGCGAGGCCGTGCGCAGCAACCGCGGTGGCGGAGTGTGCGGCAGCACCGACGGCAATACCTGTGATGGCAACTGGGCCGGCGGCATGATGGCTTTCGCTGATGCCGACAACAGCGGTACGTTCAGCACGGGTGAGACCGTGTTGCGATTCAACAAGATCGGCCGCGGCATGGTGGTCACCGGTCCGACCGCGCTGATCGGCTTCGACGCGCGTGGACGCCGTCGCGCCGCGGCGGATCAGGCTGTGGTGATGCGCCCAGAACAATGCGGCAGCCAGCCTTTGCTGCGCACGATGACTGTCAATGTCTCCGGCCAGATCAGCAGTGCCAAGGGAGCCTGTCCATGAAGCGTCGCCATTCATCCATTCCCGGTCGCGGTCAGGCCGGCTTTACGCTGCTTGAGGTACTGATCGCCATTGTCGTCCTGGCCTTCGGTCTGCTCGGTTTTGCGATGCTGCAGACCACCAGTGTCCGTTTCGTGCAAAGCGCGAACTACCGGACCCAGGCGACAAACCTCGCCTACGACCTCACCGAGCTGATGCGCAGTAATCGGTTCCAGTCGGTCTGGTACAC
>NZ_JBFULO010000233.1:0-5750 GCF_054049855.1 Stenotrophomonas sp. P5_B8
GGTGATGAGACGGGRCCCGCGGTTTGCGCAGCAAMGCGTGGGGCGRMAGCGCGAATGCGATGGCGCASCCCCCCTGAGTCAGGGGGCGGCGCCGAAGGCGCSGGGGTCTGGATGGTGATGAGACGGGRCCCKCGGTTTGCGCAGCAAAGCGTGGGGCGGCAGCGCGAATGCGATGGCGCRKCCCCCCTGAGTCAGGGGGCGGCGCCGAAGGCGCSGGGGTCTGGATGGTGATGAGACGGGGCCCKCGGTTTGCGCAGCAAAGCGTGGGGCGAAAGCGCGAATGCGATGGCGCGTCTCCGACAGGCTAAACTGTTGGTCTTTCTGCCTTTTAGACTGCGACCGCGCATCATGTCCGAGCCTACTGCCGCCCCCACCGACGCCCTTCCGGAAACCCAGGAAAAACGGGACTTCATCCGTCAGATCGTCCGCGAGGACCTGGCCGCCGGCAAGCATGCCGCGATCAAGACGCGCTTCCCGCCCGAGCCCAATGGCTACCTGCACATCGGCCACGCCAAGTCGATCTGCCTGAACTTCGGCATCGCCGGTGAGTTCGGCGGCGTGTGCAACCTGCGTTTCGACGACACCAACCCGGCCAAGGAAGACCCCGAGTATGTCGCGGCCATCCAGGACGACGTGCGCTGGCTGGGCTTTGAATGGAACGAGCTGCGCCACGCCTCGGATTATTTCGATGCCTATTATCTGGCCGCGCAGAAGCTGATCGCCGATGGCAAGGCCTACGTGTGCGACCTGTCGGCCGAGGAAGTGCGCGCCTACCGCGGCACCCTGACCGAGCCGGGCCGCCCGTCGCCCTACCGCGAGCGCAGCGTGGAGGAAAACCTGGACCTGTTCGCACGCATGCGCGCCGGCGAGTTCCCGGACGGTGCGCGCACCGTCCGCGCGAAGATCGACATGGCCAGCGGCAACATCAACCTGCGCGACCCGGCCCTGTACCGGATCAAGCATGTCGAGCACCAGAACACCGGGAGTGCGTGGCCGATCTACCCGATGTACGACTTCGCGCATGCGCTGGGCGATTCCATCGAAGGCATTACCCACTCGCTGTGCACGCTGGAATTCGAAGACCACCGCCCGCTGTATGACTGGTGCGTGGACAACGTCGATTTCGCCCACAACCACGCGCTGACCCAACCGCTGGTCRATCGCGGCCTGCCGCGTGAGGCGGCCAAGCCGCGCCAGATCGAGTTCTCGCGCTTGAACATCAACTACACGGTGATGAGCAAGCGCAAGCTGATGGCGCTGGTCACCGAACAGCTGGTGGACGGCTGGGAAGACCCGCGCATGCCGACCCTGCAGGGCCTGCGCCGCCGCGGTTACACCCCGGCGGCGATGCGCCTGTTCGCCGAACGCGTGGGCATCAGCAAGCAGAACTCGCTGATCGATTTCAGCGTGCTCGAAGGCGCGCTCCGCGAAGACCTGGACAGGGCTGCCGCGCGTCGCATGGCGGTGATCGATCCGGTCAAGCTGGTGCTGACCAACCTGCCCGACGGCCACGAAGAAACCCTGACCTTCTCCAACCATCCCAAGGACGAAGCCTTCGGCACCCGCGAGGTGCCATTCGCCCGTGAGCTGTGGATCGAGCGCGAGGACTTTGCCGAAGTACCGCCGAAGGGCTGGAAGCGCCTGGTGCCGGGAGGCGAAGTGCGCCTGCGCGGGGCCGGCATCATCCGCTGCGATGAGGTGATCAAGGACGCCGRTGGCACCATCACCGAGCTGCGCGGCTGGCTGGATCCGGCGTCGCGCCCGGGCATGGAAGGGGCCAACCGCAAGGTGAAGGGCACCATCCACTGGGTCAGCGCCGTGCACGCGGTGCCGGCCGAGATCCGCCTGTACGACCGTCTGTTCTCGGTGCCCAACCCGGACGATGAGTCCGAGGGCAAGACCTACCGCGATTACCTCAATCCGGCATCGCGCCGCACCGTCACCGGCTATGTCGAACCGGCCGCGGCCAGCGCCGCGCCGGAGCAGTCGTTCCAGTTCGAGCGTACCGGCTACTTCGTCGCCGACCGCCGCGACCACACTGCCGCCCGGCCGGTGTTCAATCGCAGCGTGACCCTGCGCGATACCTGGTCGGCCTGACCGGCGTACAACGATGCTGCTGCCAGGTGGCAGCATCTCGAGGAGGAAGCGATGGGCGTGTTGTCGGCGGTGCTGTATTTCTTCAGCCAGCATCCTTTCCTGAGCTTCCCGGTGTGCCTGTTGCTGGGTGGCCTGCTGGTCTGGTGGCGCGAAAACATGCTGTGGCTGCTCGGCGCGTTCCTGCTCGGCACGTTCAACATCGTCGCCGGCCAGATGGTCAATGCAGCGTTCCTCAACGCCGTGGGCGAGCGTGGCASCGGGGTGATCGTGCGCAGCGAGGAGACCAACTCCCGCCTCAACGAGCAGCCCATCTGGCGCTACGAGGCCATCGTGCATACCCGTGACGGCCGGGATGTGGAGACAACGCTGTTCACCCACACCGTCTCCCTGTGGCCGCTGCGCAACGAGATCCAGGTACCTGGTGTAAACCAGGTGTTCGAACTGAAGTACGTGCCCGGCTACCCGCGCAACATCGTGATCCTTACCGAGTCGTCGGCACACGGGCAGGCCCGGCAACGGTTGGCGGCACGCGAGGTCGTGGAGGTCGCCGAGCGGAAGTACCGTTTCAGCCCCGGCAATCCCGCGTTCGCGCAGGACTACCGGCAGGCGATGCAGGCGTTCATCGACGCCAACGATGGCGACCCGAACCAGCAGGTCGCGGTGACACGGTATCGCCACCAGCTGCGGGCGCTGGATGCGTCCCTCCCGCCCTGATCACCCCCCTCGCCCCCTTTTTCACGTGGCCGCGTTCAGCGCGGGCACGGCATCCCCCCGGGCGGCCCGATACACTGCCGCTGCTCCACCTTTGAAGAGGCCTACGTCCCGATGCTGTACGCGCAAGTCCATCTCACCCTGCCCGCCTGGATCCACGACCAGATCGACCTGGGCCGTGCCTATCCCGGTGACGCCGCCAAGGTCGCGCTGGCCATCGCGCTGTCGCGCCTGAATGTCGAGGCGCAGACCGGCGGTCCGTTCGGCGCGGTGGTGTTCGGCCCGGATGACCGCGTCATCGCCGCCGGCGTCAATCGCGTGGTGCCGCACAACACCTCGCTGGCGCATGCCGAGAACATGGCCTACATGCTGGCCCAGCAGCGCCTGCAGACCCCGCGGCTGAACGATGTGCTGAGCCCGATCACCCTGGCCACCTCGTCGCAGCCGTGCTGCCAGTGCTACGGCGCCACCGTCTGGGCCGGCATCGACCGGCTGTTGATCGGTGCCAGCGCGCAGGACGTGGAAGAACTGACCGCCTTCGACGAAGGCCCGCTACCGGCGGACTGGGTCGGTGAACTCAACAAGCGTGGCATCGAGGTCGTGCGCGACATCGAGCGCGACGCTGCGCGCGCGGTACTGCGCCAGTATGGAGAAACCAACGGTGCGCATTACTGACCGCTGCGCTTCGGGCGCGATTGTATGACCGGCCTGCTGTGCCTGTGCCGGCAGGGCTTCGAGCCGGAACTGGCGGGCGAACTGTCCGAGCGCGCCGCTTACGCCGGCATCGCCGGCTATGCGCGCACCCAGCGCAACGACGGCTATGTGCTGTTTGCCACCGACGAAGGCGCGGCGCTGTCCAAGGCATTGCCGTGGCGTTCGCTGATCTTCGCCCGGCAGAAGATGGTGGTGCTGGCCGAACTGCCGCAACTGGATGCGGCCGACCGCATCACCCCGATCATCGCCGCGCTGCAGGGCCAGCAGCGTTTCGGCGACATGTGGGTGGAGCACCCCGATTCGGATGAAGGCAAGCCGCTGGCCGGCCTGGCCCGCGCGTTCGGCAACGCGCTGCGTCCGGCGCTGCGCAAGGCCGGCCTGCTGACCGACAAGCCCAACACCGGGTTGCCGCGCCTGCACATCGTCTTCGTCGACGGTCGCCATGCCTTCGTGTGCGTGGCCGATACCCGTGACAGCGCGCCGTGGGTGCTGGGCATCCCGCGCCTGAAGCTGCTGCCCGACGCGCCCTCGCGTTCGGCGTTGAAGCTGGAGGAGGCGCTGCTGACCTTGATGACCCCGGAAGAGCGCGAGCTGTTGGTCAAGCCGGGCATGCGCGCGGCCGACCTGGGCGCTGCACCCGGTGGCTGGACCTGGGTGTTGACCCGCCAGCACGTCAGGGTGATCAGCGTGGACAACGGCCCGCTGCGCGAGCACGTGCTGGAGACCGGGCTGGTCGAGCATCTGCGTGCGGATGGTTTCCATTGGAAACCCGACGCAGCGCTGGACTGGATGGTCTGCGATATGGTCGAGCAGCCGCGCCGGGTGGCCGAACGGATGGCGACCTGGTTCCGCGAGGGCTGGTGCAAGCATGCGATCTTCAACCTCAAGCTGCCGATGAAGAAGCGCTGGGACGAAACACGGTCGTGCCTGGACCTGTTCCAGGAACAGGCCGGCAAGCCGCTGGTGGTGCGCGCCAAGCAGCTGTACCACGATCGCGAAGAGATCACGGTGCTGGCCTCGCCGCTGCGCTGACCCACGCCGAAATACCGGTAGAGCCGGGCCATGCCCGGCTGGCCGCGCAACGCGCGGCAATGATCGATACACGYCGGGCATGGCCCGGCGTTACCCCCACGTCAAAAGAACGGAGTTCCCATGCGACCTCGCTCTGCCCCGGTCCTGCTGCTGTCCCTCCTGCCGGCCTTCGCGTGGGCCCAGGTGCACACGCCGTCGCCGGCCATCAGCGAACCGCTCCGCGAAGTGCCGGCCAGCGTGCGCACGCAGGCGCTGTCGGAAGGGCGCGTCACCGAGCAGGTGACCCTGCCCGCCGCCGCGGGCGAAGCCCAGGTGACGGTGCGCTCGGTGCAGCCGGTGAGCGTCGTCGGACAATATCGGTTTGCGTTCAGTACGCTGGATGTGGACGGCGATGGGTTCATCAGCCGCGCCGAGGCCCAGGCCAACCCGGCACTGGCCGATGAGTTCACCGCGCTGGACGTAAAGCGGCGCGGCAAGCTGGATCGCGCCGACCTGGCCGGTTGGCTGGTGGATTGACGCCGCCGGGCACCGGCCGGTACTACAACCCGGCCGCGCGCTTCCAGAACATCGATACCAGCGGCGGCAGCTTGCCCGCGCAGCCCAGCGCGCGACCGCGCGCCAGCGTCAGGTGCATCTCATCGTTGGAGAACACCGTGTTGATCGCATCGAAGCTGTAGGCGGCGACCGTATTCTCGCTGCGCCGTTCGCGCGCCCAGCGCTGCAGCCGGTGCGGCGACATCCAGTCCTGGCGGCGCTGCTGCGCGGCCAGCACCATCGCCTGCAGGGCCGCGACATCGCGCAGGCCGAGATTGACGCCCTGCCCGGCCAGCGGATGCACCACGTGCGCGGCATCGCCCAGGGCCAGCACGCGACCGGCCACATACCCGGTAGCCAGCTGACGACGCAGTGGGAATGCCGCGCGCGGGGATGCCAGCGTCATCGCGCCGAGGCGTCCGGCAAACGCGTTGGTCAACTCACGTCCGAAGGCGGCCTCGTCCAACGCCAGCACGCGTTCGGCCTCGGCCTCGGGCAGGGTCCACACGATCGAGCTGCGGCGCGCGCTGATCGGCAGCACCGCCAGCGGCCCCGTCACCAGGAAGCGCTGCCATGCCGTGGCTTCGTTGTCCTTCTCGCTGTCCACGTAGGCGACCACGCCACGCTGGCCGTAGTCCTGGCGCGTGACCTCCAGACCGGCC
>NZ_JBFULO010000234.1:0-5741 GCF_054049855.1 Stenotrophomonas sp. P5_B8
AGTCAGCGCACTTCAGATAGGTCTTGCGCGTGTTCTTCCACGCCGCCGCCGGATCGAAACCCGCCACCAACCCGCCGCCCTTGCCGGTGAACGCGGCCATGCCGTGGCTCATCATGTAAGTGGGCGTATAGCTCGGCGGCGCCAGTGTTTTGGTGATGCCACACAGTTCAGCCACGTAAGCCTGCGGATCGGCCATGCGCTGGGCCAGCGCAGCATTGAAACGCGCCAGCTGCGCTTCATCCACGCTGTCGGCCACGCCGGCCTTCAACGCGCTGTAGGCGTCGTGGGCGCTGGTGTCGGCGACGCGTTGCTTGTCAAAGTGCGCAAACACGCCGGCCATGGTGAACAGGTCGGCGGCGTCGCGGTCGCGTCCGGCCTGCAGGCAGCGCGGCAACGCGGCCATCTGGTCGACGGGAGAGTCGGCAGGGGTGATGTCCTTCAATGCCGTGCACGGCAGTTGCCGGCTCGGCTGCAGGTTGCCGGTGGTGTCGTGGCGGGTCACCTGGGCTTGGGCCAGCAGTGGCAGTGCCAGCAGCAGAATGCCCAGCGCGGCGGTAAGGGGGGCGTTTCCTTGCATGCGATGCGTCCTTGTCGATTGAAACGGGGAGCCGACAGCGTCGCGCGCGGCAGCCCCCAATGCAAGCCCACGCGCCGCTCAGGCGAGCGCCGGCTCGCGTCGCAGCAGTGCCTGGAAAGCGCTCAACAGGTACGGATCGACCAGGCCGCCGGCGGCCTCCTCGAGAATGCGCATCACCTGCTCGCGGTCCATCGCATCGCGGTAGGGGCGGTCGCTGGTCATCGCATCCCAGGCGTCTACGAGGGTCAGGATGCGTGCGCCGAGCGGTATCGCTTCGCCACGCAGGCCATCGGGATAGCCGCTGCCGTCGAAGGCTTCATGGTGCGCGCGGATCAGTTGCGCCACGTCGGCAGCATCGCTGCGGCCGGTAGCCAGGAAAATGCGTTCGCCGTGCAGGGGGTGCTGGCGCATGATCGCCTGCTCGGCATCGTCGTGGCGGCCGCTGCTGAGCAGCACGTCGTCGGGGATGCCGATCTTGCCGATATCGTGGAAGCAGGCGGCCAGCCCGATCCGGTCGCAGTGCGCCGGGTCCAGTCCGCAGTGGCGGGCCAGCGAGGTGGCCAGCAGACCGACGCGGTCGCAGTGGCGGCGGGTGTAGGCATCGCGCAGTTGCAGTGACAGCGACAGCGCATCGATGGAGCAGGCCAGCGCGTGGCTGGGGTGCAGCGGGGAGGAATCGGTCACGGGAACTTCTTGCTGCGTCTCCCGGCGGCGGCTGCCGCCGGGAGACGGTGGAATCAATGCCGCTGCAGCTGGATGCCGTGCTTCTTGGCGTACGCGTCCTGGGCCGCGTCCAGGGCCTGCATTTCACCGTCGATCCGGTTGCCCACGGCCTGCAGCTTCTCGGCCAGCGGCATGATCTGCGCCTTGTCGTAGCCTTCCGGCAGCGCGGCCATTTCCAGCAGGATGGCGAACATTTCATCCGAGCTCTGCACGTAGGTGCGCAGCTTCTGGTGCACGTCCTTGGCATCGTCGGCCGGCGGCATCTGGTCGATCATGGCCAGGTACTGCTTCATCTCCGCGCGTGCACCTTCCAGGCCGGACTTGAACGTGGCCAGGCCCTTGCCTTGGCCCAGTGCCTTCTGCAGTTCTTCGCCGCGCGGGCCGATGGTCCACTGCTGCACGGTGGTGGCGGTRCCGTTCCACAGGGCGACGTTTTCGGTGAGGTATTCGCTGGCGGTCATGCCGCTGCCGCCGCCGCTGCAGGCGGTGAGCAGGGCCAGGCCGGCGGCCAGCAGCAGGGTGTGGAATCGTTTCAAAGCAACTCTCCTTGTCGCGGGCAATGAGCAGGGAAGACCCTCCGGCCCGCAGAAGCGGAGGGTCACAGGGGAATCAGTTGTAGAGCGTCAGCGCGGCGACAGCGTCAGCAGCAACGCCTTGGCGGCGCTGAAGCGATCTTCGGGCAACGGCAGCGGGTGCTTGATGCGCAGCTTGTCCGGGCCGTCCATCGTGTACAGCTTGGGCTGCTTCTGGATCATCTGGATCACCGCCATCGGATCGATCGTCGGCTTGGCTTCGAACACGATGCGACCGCCGTTTTCACCCAGCTCCAGCTTGCGCACGCCCAGCGTGTTGGCCTGCAGCTTGAGTTCGGCGATTGCGAACAGGTGCTTGGCCGGATCCGGCAGCAGGCCGAAGCGGTCGATCATCTCCACCTGCAGTTCGCGCAGTGCATCGGTATCGCGCGCGCTGCTGATGCGCTTGTACAGGGTCAGGCGGGTATGCACGTCGGGCAGGTAGTCGTCCGGGATCAGCGCGGGCACGTGCAGCTCCACCTCGGCACCGCGCGCTTCTTCGCCGGCATCCAGGTCGGGCAGCTTGCCCAGGCGGATGCTGCGGACCGCGCGTTCGAGCAGCTCGGTGTACAGGCTGAAACCGACCTCGGCCATCTGTCCGCTCTGGTCCTCGCCGAGCAGTTCGCCGGCGCCGCGGATTTCCAGATCGTGGGTGGCCAGGGTGAAACCGGCACCGAGCTCGTCCATCGAGGCGATCGCGTCCAGGCGCTTTTCCGCGTCCGGGGTCATCGCCCGCTTGTCCGGCACCACCAGGTAGGCATAGGCGCGGTGGTGCGAGCGACCGACGCGGCCACGCAGCTGGTGCAGCTGGGCCAGGCCGAAGCGGTCGGCGCGGTTGATGATGATGGTATTGGCGTTGGGAATGTCGATGCCCGATTCGATGATCGTGGTCGACAGCAGCACGTTGTAACGCTGCTTCTGGAAGTCCAGCATCACCCGCTCCAGCTCGCGCTCGGGCATCTGCCCGTGGGCGATGCCGATGCGTGCTTCAGGCACCAGTTCGGCCAGGTCACGCTGCATGCGGCCGATGCTTTCCACATCGTTGTGCAGGAAGTACAGCTGGCCACCACGGGCCAGTTCGCGCTGGAACGCCTCACGCAGCAACGCGTTGTCCCAGGCGGTGATGAAGGTCTGCACTGCCAGCCGGTTCGGCGGCGGGGTGGCGATGATCGACAGGTCGCGCAGCCCGGCCATGGCCATGTTCAAGGTGCGCGGGATCGGAGTGGCGGTGAGGGTCAGCAGGTGCACGTTGGCACGCATCGCCTTCAGTGCCTCCTTCTGGCGCACGCCGAAGCGCTGCTCCTCGTCCACCACCACCAGGCCCAGGTCCTTGAACTTCACGTCCGGCTGCAGCAGGCGGTGGGTACCGATGATGACGTCGATGGTACCGGCGGCCACCTTCTCCAGCTCGGCCTTGATTTCCTTGGTGCTCTTGAAGCGTGACAGCACTTCCACGCGCAGCGGCCAATCGGCGAAGCGGTCGCGGAAGTTGCGGTAATGCTGTTCGGCCAGCAGCGTGGTCGGCACCAGCACCGCGACCTGCTTGCCCGCACTGGCGGCGGCGAACGCGGCGCGCACGGCCACTTCGGTCTTGCCGAAGCCGACATCGCCGCAGACCACCCGGTCCATCGGCTGGCTGCTGGCAAGATCGCGCAGCGTGGCATCGATCGCGGCGAGCTGGTCGGGGGTTTCCTCGAACGGGAAGCCGGCCGCGAACGGTTCGTACATCGAACGGTCCACATGCAGCGCCAGCCCGGCACGCGCGCGGCGGCGGGCCTGGATTTCCAGTAGTTCGGCGGCCACGTCGCGGACTTTTTCGGCCGCCTTGCGCTTGGCCTTGGTCCATTGCTCGCCACCGAGCGAATGCAGCGGCGCGGTTTCGGCCGAGGCACCGGAGTAGCGGCTGATCAGGTGCAGCTGGGCGACCGGTACGTACAGGCGGTCGCCCTTGGCGTATTCGATTTCCAGGAATTCGCCGGGCATGCCGCCCGCATCGAGCACGATCAGGCCGCGGTAGCGGCCCACGCCGTGGTCTTCATGGACGATCGGCGCGCCTTCGGTCAGCTCGCCCAGGTCGCGGATGATCGCTTCCGGTTCGCGGCCGACCCGGCGGCTGCGACGGGTGGTGCCGGCGCGCTCGGGGAACAACTGGCGCTCGGTCAGCACCGCGATCTGCGGCGCATCCAGTGCGAAGCCGTCTTCCAGTGGCGCCACGGTGATCGCAAAGCGCGTCTTGGCATCGGCCAGGAACGTCGGCAGATCAACCGCTACCGGCGGCTTCAGTTCGGCTGCCAGCAGCACTTCCAGCAACGCCTCGCGGCGGCCGGGCGAATCGGCGGCGATCAGCACCCGGCCCGGGTAATGGCCGATGAAGGACTTGAGCGCTTCGCCGGCCGGTGCGTCACGCGCGGCCACCGGCAGCGGCGGCAACGGCTGGTCGCCCAGCGGCTGCGCGTCGGCGATGCGCGGGTGGTCGGCGTTCCAGATCTCGATGCGCGGCAGTGCATTGAGCTTGGCGCTCAGCGCCTCCGGGCTGAGGTACAGCTCCGAAGGCGCCAGCAGCGGCCGCTCCACGTCATGGCGGCGCTGTTCGTAGCGGTTGCCGGTCTGCGCCCAGAAGGCCGCCGCGGCGTCGCCCACGCCCACGCCGACCAGCGGCAGCACGTTCGGCTGCAGGTAGTCGAACAGCGTGGCGGTCTGGTCGAAGAACAGTGGCAGGTAATACTCGACGCCGGCCGGGGCCAGCCCGGCCTTGAGATCCTGGTACAGCGCGCTGCGCCGGGTATCCACGTCGAAGCGCTCACGCAGGGTGGCCAGCACCCGCGACACGCTCAGGTCGTCCAGCGGCACTTCACGACCGGGCAGCATCCGCACCGCGTCGACCTTGTCCAGCGAGCGCTGGCTTTCAGGGTCGAAGGCGCGGATCGAATCGATGTCCTCGTCCAGCAGCTCGATCCGCAGTGGCGCCTCGGCGCCCATCGGGAACACATCGAGCAGGCCGCCACGCACGGCGAAATCGCCCGGGTCCATCACCTGCGGCACGTTGCGGTAGGCGGCGGCCTCCAGGCGGCGCTTCTCCGCGTCCAGGTCCAGGCGCTGGCCGACCTTCAGGTCGAAGCTGCCACCGACGATGTACTTGAGCGGGGCCAGCTGCTGCAGCAGCGTCTGCACCGGCACCACCACGATGCCGCGCTTGAGCGAGGGCAACTGGTGCAGCGCGGCCAGGCGCTGGGAAATGATGTCCGGGTGCGGGCTGAAGGCGTCGTAGGGCAGGGTTTCCCAATCCGGGAACACCACCACCGGCAGGTCCGAGGCGCCGCCCAGCAGCGTGCGCAGGTCGGCTTCGATCTGGTTGGCGGTATGGTTGTCGCGCGCGATGAACAGCAGCGGCCCGTCATGGACCTCGGCCGCACGGGCGACGTACCACGCCAGCGCAGTGGCCGAAGCGGGAGCGCGCCACCAGGCGCGGAGCTGACCGGAACGTGGCAGCGGCGGTGCGGGATAGGAGGTGCGTGACATGAACCGGCGATTTTAGCAGACCGCGCGGTCAGGACCGTGTCAGCCCGTGGTGTTGCCGCTGGGCCTGCGCATCGCTCCGCTCACCGTTGCCCGTCCGGTGGCACAGCCCGGTAGGTACCGGCCGCTGGCCGGCACGCGCGCAAAAACCGTAGGTACCGGCCGCTGGCCGCCACGCGCGCAAGAACCGTAGGTGCCGGCCGTTGCCCGGTACGCGCGCAAAAACCGTAGGTACCGGCCGCTGGCCGGCACGCGCGCAAGAACCGTAGGTACCGGCCGCTGGCCGGTACGCGCGCAAAAACCGTAGGTGCCGGCCCTTGGCCGGCACGCGCGCGAGAACCGTAGGTGCCGGC
>NZ_JBFULO010000235.1:0-5717 GCF_054049855.1 Stenotrophomonas sp. P5_B8
GAACTGCCCGACTACCCGACCATCGCGCGACACCAGATATTTGTGGATATTCCAGCCCGGCTCGACGCCGGTAGCGGCGGCCAGGCGCTGGTACAGCGGCGTAGCGTCCGGCCCGGTGACCTGCACCTTCTGGAACATCGGGAACTTGACCCCGTAGGTCAGCGTGCAGAATTCCTGGATCTGCGCCTCGCTACCCGGCTCCTGCCCCTTGAAGTCGTTGGACGGGAAGCCCAGCACCGAGAAACCGCGCGCCGCATACTTCTGCTGCAGCGCCTCGAGGCCCTCGTACTGCGGGGTGAAACCGCACTTGCTGGCCGTATTGACCACCAGCAGCACCTTGCCACCGTACTGCTTCTGCAGGTTGACGTCGGCCTTGCCTGCCAGCGGCCGATAGCTCAGGTCCAACAGGTCGGCGGCGTGGGCGCCGGCAGTGGCCAGCAGCCCGCCCAGCAGCAGCGTTGCGCCCCAGCGGCGGGCGCGACCAAGGCTGGCGCGGCGCGGGGATGGCACGGAACGGGTCTGGCGCATTGCAACACTCCACGAAAAGGGCGGACGAGGGGAAAACGTGCCTGACACGGCGGAGCAGAATGCCGTCAATGGGCCGTTTCCCACTATATCACCGGCACTTTTGCGCCTGGGCGAGCTTGCGCGCCACGCCGCGCGACAGCGCCGTGGCGGGGCCGCCTATGAGTAAAAGTGATGGTTTCGACAGGAGCAATTGACGACCTTGCCGACTTTGGCGGCGTTACTCGGCGCCTCCCCGGTCTCTCCGGCGTTCACCTGAATAGCCACATGGGCTGACCTACCATTGACCTGGCTGAATGAAGACGCACCCCTCCCCACCACAGACACCCCTTTGAATCCTTTTCCAATCAACAACTTGAGTGGACGCACCCGGCGTTGTCACACCCCTGCCATCAGTTGGGGACCACAACCTGTTGCGCTCCGGCGTGCCGGTGTTATAGTTGCATACAACACCAGTCACCTGATGCAGGGGAAGCCCATGAATCGCATGCGCCGCCACCAGTCCGCCAAAGCCGTCACCGCCGCCTCCGCGCTGCTGCTGCTCGGCTGGCTGGGTGCCCCTCCCAGCGAGGTCGGCACGACCGCCGCCTCCGGTGCGTTTGAAAGCCCGCAGGACGCAGGTGTCATCGAGGCAGGGACCGCCAACGGCGCCCCTACGCCTCCCCGCCGGCTGCACAGCTCCCTGTCCATGCCTTACTTCTCATTCGCACAGTCGCTGAACCCACGGAGCTGACCATGAGCGATATCCAATGGAGCGATGGCGCTCCGATCTACCGTCAGCTGAAGGAACGCGTGATCGCCATGATGCTTGACGGCATCATCAAGCCTGGCGACGCCCTGCCCTCGGTCCGGCAGGTTGCCGCCGAGTACCAGCTCAACCCCATCACCGTATCGCGCGCTTACCAGGAACTGGCTGACGAAGGCCTGGTCGAGAAGCGCCGCGGGCTGGGTATGTTCATGACCGAAGAAGCGGCCACGCAGCTGCGCAGCAGCGAGCGCGACCGGTTCCTCAATGAAGAATGGCCGCTGGTGCTGGAGCGCATCCAACGCCTGGGCCTGAACCTCGACGAATTGCTGCCCCAGGGGAAATCCTCATGAATGCTGTTGCAAGTGATGTCGTCATCTCCGCCCGCGGCCTGCGCAAGGCCTATAAACAGACCGTGGCGCTGGACAACACCAGCTTCACCATCGCCCCGGGCCGGATCACCGGCCTGATCGGCCCCAACGGCGCCGGCAAGACCACCCTGCTCAAGGCGCTGCTTGGCTTGACCACGGTGGAAGGCGAGCTGCAGGTGCTCGGGCTGGACCCGGCCGTGCAGCGCAACGCACTGATGAACGATGTGTGCTTCATCGCCGACGTGGCGGTGCTGCCGCGCTGGATGAAGGTGCGCGAGGCGATCGATTTCGTCGCCGGCGTGCATCCGCGCTTCGACCGTGCCCGTTGCGAACGCTTCCTGGCCTCGACCAAGCTGCAGCCCAGGCAGCGCGTGCGTGAACTGTCCAAGGGCATGATCGTGCAGCTGCACCTGGCACTGGTGATGGCCATCGACGCCAAGGTGCTGGTACTCGACGAGCCCACCCTCGGCCTGGACATCCTGTACCGCAAGGAGTTCTACCAGCGCCTGCTGGAAGATTACTTCGACGAGCAGAAGACCATCATCGTCACCACCCACCAGGTGGAAGAGATCGAGCACATCCTCACCGATGTCATGTTCATCCGCGACGGTCGCATCGTGCTGACCACCGACATGGAAGACATCGGCGACCGCTACAGCGAAGTGCTGGTGTCGGCCGATGCACTGGAGGCGGCGCGCGCGTTGCAGCCGATCGATGAGCGCGCCCTGCCGTTCGGCAAGACCGTGCTGTTGTTCGACGGGGTGCCACGCGCCCAGCTCACGCCCCTGGGCGAGATCCGCAGCCCGGGGCTGGCGGACCTGTTCGTGGCCATCATGAAGGGAACCTACGCATGAACACCGTCCACCATCCCATCAGCAAGGCCAGTACCTTCAAGTGGATGCTCAAGCGCGAATACTGGGAGAACCGCGGCGGGTTCCTGTACGCGCCGTTGATTGCCGGTGCCATTTCGCTGGTGATGAGTCTTGTCGGCATCCTGTTCGGTCTGCTGGCCATGAACCGCGCGGCCAAGGGCGGCGGCATCGTGATCGACAATGAAAACGTCAACATCAACGGCCTCGACCTCGGCCTGCTGACCCAGAAGCTCGATGCCGAGGACCTGCACAACCTGGCCAACGGGCTGGACCTGACGCTCATCCTCAGTTCGCTGTGGCCATTCATCGTGCTGGCCTTTGTGGTGTTCTTCTACTGCCTGGGCGCGCTGTATGACGACCGCCGCGACCGCAGCATCCTGTTCTGGAAGTCGCTGCCGCTGTCGGACACCCAGACCGTGCTGTCCAAGGCGCTGAGCGCACTGCTGGTGGCGCCGTTGATCGCGGTGATCGCCTCGATCCTGACCATGTTCGGTTTCCTGCTGATCATCAGTGTGGTTGTGCTCACCCATGGCGGCGACCCGATGACCCTGATCTGGGGCCCGGCCAGTCCGTTGAGCATCGTCGCCGGCCACCTGTCCTGGATTCCGGTGTACCTGCTGTGGGCGCTGCCGAGCGTGGGCTGGCTGCTGCTGTGCTCGGCCTGGGCCAAGACCAAGCCGTTCCTGTGGGCGGTCATGCTGCCGCTGTTTGCCGGCATCATCGTCAGCACCACCCACCTGATGAGTGCGTTCGACAGCACCAGCGGCTGGTTCTGGAAGAACATCGTCGGTCGCCTGCTGCTGGGCACCCTGCCGGGCAGCGATGTGTTCTACCGCGCCGACCAGCTGCGCGCGGTGATCGGTGATCGCGACAACCTGGTCGCCGCGCTGGCCCCGTCCAACCAGCTGGCCGCCCTGAGCCTGCCCGACATCTGGATCGGTGCTGCGGTCGGCGTGGTGTTCATCATCCTCGCCATCCGCCTGCGTCGCCGCGCCGGCGAAATCTGACCGACGTTCGTTCCGACATCCTCCTGGAGTCTCACATGATCCGCACCCTCGCTGTCGCTTCCCTGTTGTTGCTGCCGCTGTCTGCCTTCGCTGCCGAGCCGCAGTGCAAGTTCAACGAACCGCGCGACCTCAAGCTCGACCTGGCCGGCGCGAAGGCGGTGGTATTCGAGGTCAACCAGCACGACCTGGTGCTTACCGCCGGGCCGGGGCCGGCCCAGCTCGCCGGTCGTGCGTGTGCCTCCAACGCCGATTGGCTGCGCGAGCTGACCGTGACCCAGCAGAAGGTGGACGGCAAGCTGATCGTGCGGCTCAAGCGCGAGGTCGGGCCCGGCTTCACGTTGAGCGGCAACAGCTATGCCTACCTGGACCTGCGCGGCAGCGTGCCGGACACCCTGCTGGTGCAGTTGAAGGTCGGCTCCGGCGATGCCAGCGTCATTGGTGCCCATTCGCTCAGCGCCGATGTCGGCTCGGGCGACATCAAGCTGCAGGACATCAAGGGCCTGGTCACCGCCGCGATCGGCTCGGGTGATGTGATCCTCGATGGCGCCGGTGCGCTCAACGTGCTGTCGGTGGGTTCGGGCGATTTCAAGGCACGCAACGTGCGCGGCAATGCGAAGGTCGGCACCATCGGTTCGGGTGACCTTGAAATGGACACCGTGCAGGGCAACGTCGAACTGGGCACCATCGGCTCCGGCGATGCCGACCTGCGCCAGGTCAAGGGCAACGTAAGCATCGGCAACGTGGGTTCGGGCGATGTGGACCTGCGCGGCGTCGGCGGCAATGTCGCGGTCGAACGCCATGGTTCGGGCGATGTCACCGTGCGCGACGTTGCCGGCGACCTCACCGTGTCGCACAGCGGCAGTGGCGACGTGCGCCACAGCGGCGTCGGCGGCCGCGTGCAGCTGCCCCGCGGCAAGTGACTGTGACTTCCCCTTACTTCATCCCAAGGAATGCGCGCATGACGACCCGACTGCTGCTGCCCGCCCTGCTGCTGTGCCTGCCGCTGGCTGCCTGCGGCAACCAGGATGCCGGCAAGGCCACTCCGGCCACCACCAAGACCGCCTCGGCCACCGCCGACACCACGGTGGGCAAGACCGTGCAGGACGCCACCGACAAGGCGCGCAAGGAAATGGCCCAAGGCAACATCAAGATTTCCAACGATCAGTCCGACAAGGCCGAGATCACCCCGCAGGGCGAGCTGCTGATCAATGGCAAGACGGTTCCCACCACCGCCAACCAGCGCGCGCTGCTGCTGGATTRCCGCAAGCAGGTCGAGGCGATTGCCGGCGCCGGCATGGACATCGGCGTGGCCGGCGCCAACCTTGGCGTGAAGGCGGCCGGCGAGGCGCTCAAGGGCATTTTCTCCGGGGATACCAACGGCATCGAGGAACGCGTGAATGCCGAAACCAGCAAGATCGAGGAAAAGGCCAAGCAGCTGTGCACGCTGCTGCCGGAAATGATGAACAAGCAGCAGGCACTCGCGGCCGCGCTGCCGGCCTTCAAGCCCTATGCCACGATGGACCAGAGCGACATCGACGACTGCGGCAAGTAAGCGCCGGGGCTGCGACGTTCGGTCGCAGCCGGGTCTACACGCACGGGGGAGGACTACACTAGTCCTCCCCTTTTTGCTGTGCGCTGCCTGCCATGAAAAAGCTGTGCCTGCTGCTGTTCGCCCTGTTCTGTCTGGCCGCCACCGGCTGCGATCAGGAATACCGCAACCACCGCGCCGAGCGCAGCAAGCCGAAGATCACGGTCAGCGACGGCATGCTGACGGTGCGTCGCGCGCCGGCCCCGAACATCATCGTGCTGCCCAACGGGCACATGAAGATCGACGAGATCGAGATTCCGCTCGACGCCAGCCAGCAGGCGCTGTTGCAGGGCATGTTCGGCCAGTTGCAGGTGCTGCGTCAGAACACGCTCACCGACGCCCCGCCGGACCCGGCCAAGCGTTCGGTCAAGATCCAGGTCCCCGACGGGATGCAGCCGATTCCGCCGGACCTGGTGAAGCGGATTCCGGAGTTCAAGGATTACACCGAGACGTTCGACAACCTGCAGGCCGATCGGCACTGACGATTGGCGGATCGGCGCGGGGGTCGGCGGGTCGGGCGCTGGGCCCCCATACCCTTTCCGGCGAATGTCCTCCGGCGTCGGCCTGCGGCCGCCCCCTCCCCCTTTATTTCGCCTCCAAGGGCATGGG
>NZ_JBFULO010000236.1:0-5711 GCF_054049855.1 Stenotrophomonas sp. P5_B8
GTGCTAGATTCGGGTCATGCCCGCGTACGGGCCCTCATGACCACTGTAAGGGGATAGGGATGCTGATCCGTCGTACCTCGCTGGCTGCGGCTGTCGCCGTCGCCACGCTCGGCCTGCTGGCTGCCGCGCCGGCCTTCGCCGGCTATGACAAGCCGCCCGAACACCTGCTCAAGGTGCTCAAGGCACCGCCGCCGCCCGTGCCCAGCCTGGACCCCAGCGGCCAGCGCCTGCTGCTGACCACCGCGCAGACCTATCCGTCGATCGAGCGCGTGGCCCAGCCCTACCTCAAGCTGGCCGGCGTGCGCCTGGAGCCGAAGAACCGCAGCCGCCACGACACCCAGGGCGGCTATGGCATTCCGGCGTGCGTGGCCGATTTCACCCTGGTCGATGTGGGCACCGCCAAGCACACCAAGGTGGCGCTGCCGCAGGGCTGCGCGGGTGCAGCGCAATGGTCGGCCGACGGCCGGCATTTCGCGTTCCAGAACGCGGTCGATACCGCGGTGCAACTGTGGGTGGGCGATGCGGTGACCGGCCAGGTCAAGCAGATTCCCAACGTACAGCTCAATCCGATCTTCGGCGGGACGGTGCAGTGGCTGGGCGGTGGGCAGAAGTTGCTGGTGAAGCTGGTGCCACCCAACCAGGGACCAGCGCCGTCCAGCGGCAACGGTGCGGGCGGTCCGGACGTGCAGGAGTCGCTGGGCAGCAGCGGCGAGAGCAGCACCTATGAAGCGCGCGATACGCTGACCAGCGCGCACGATGAGCAGCTGTTCGCCTATTACGGTGCATCGCAGCTGGCGGTGGTGGACGTGGCCGCCGGCAACGTACGCAATGTCGGCGCRCCGGCCCTGTACGACGGGGTCAATGCCGCCCCCGATGGCGTGCACGTGTTGACCGAAACGTTGAAGGCGCCGTTCTCGCACGCAGTGACTTACCAGCGCTTTGCCAATGACGTGGCCGTACTCGATCTGGGCACCGGCCGCAGCAGCCCGATCGCCAGCCTGCCGCTGGCCGACCGCGTGCCGGTGCATGGCGTGCCGGAAGGCCCGCGCGAGTTCGACTGGCGCTCCACCGATCCGGCCACGCTGGTCTACGCCGAGGCGCTGGACAAGGGCGACTGGAAGGTGACCGTGCCGCATCGCGATCGCGTGCTGGCGCTGAAGGCGCCCTTCACCGGCAAGCCGCAGGAAATCGCCCGTACCGCGCAGCGCTTTGAAGGCATCGCCTGGAGCGCCGATCCGGCGGTGTCGTTCCTGTTCGAGAACGACGAGAACCGGCATTGGCGGCAGACCCGCATCGTGGATGTGGACCAGCCGAAGAAGGAAGGCCGCCTGCTGTGGGATCTGTCCAGCGATGAGCAGTACGCCGACCCGGGCAACCTGGTGTTCAAGCGCCTGCCCAACGGGGCGTCGGTGGTCCGCCAGGACGGTGCGTTCGTGTTCCTGCGCGGGCAGGGTGCCTCGCCGCAGGGCGACCGGCCGTTCCTGGATCGCCTGGACCTGGGCTCGCTCAAGACCGAGCGCCTGTTCCGCAGCGACGCCGACGCCTACGAGCAGGTGCTGGGCCTGACCGCCACGCCCGGCCGCTACCTGACCTGGCACCAGTCGGTGATGGACCCGCCGAACGCCTTCGTGCGCCAGCAGGGCGAGCGTGCAGCGTCGGTCAAGGAGGGCGAGGCGCAGTTCGCCTCCACCGCCACCGCGCTGACCCGGCTCACCGACCCGACCCCGGAAGTGCGACAGATCCAGAAGCGGCTGGTGACCTACAAGCGTGCCGACGGCGTGGACCTGTCCTTCACCCTGTACACCCCGCCGGGCTACAAGGAAGGCCAGCGCGTACCGGCAATCCTGTACGCCTATCCGGCCGACTTCGCCAACGCCGCGCAGGCCGGGCAGGTGTCCGGGTCGCAGCAGACCTTCACCCGTCTGGCCCCGTACCGGCTGATGCTGCTGGCCGGCTACGCGATCATCGACAACGCCTCGTTCCCGATCGTGGGCGATCCCAAGAACGCCTACGACACCTATCTGGAACAGCTGGAGGCCGATGCCAAAGCGGCGGTGGACAAGGCCGTGGACCTGGGCGTGGTGGATCGCAACCGGATCGGCGTCACCGGGCACAGCCATGGTGGCCTGATGACCGCCAACCTGATCGCGCACACCACCCTGTTCAAGGCGGGCGTGGCCACCAGTGGCTCGTACAACAAGACGTTCACCCCGTTCGGCTTCCAGAACGAGCGTCGCTCGGTATGGCAAGCGCAGGACGTGTATCTGAAGGCGTCGCCGTTCTTCTATGCCGACAAGATCAAGCTGCCCCTGCTGTTGGTCCACGGCGAGGACGACGCCAACCCGGGCACCGAACCCTTCCAGTCGCGCAAGCTCTACCAGGCCATCCGCGGCAACGGCGGCACCACGCGCCTGGTGATGCTGCCCAACGAGCCGCACTGGTACACCGCGCTGGAATCCAACGAGCAGTTGGTGTACGAAATGCTCAACTGGTTCGACACCTACGTGAAGAACGCCCGCTGACGTCGACCGCGGGGTGACTGCTTTGGTTGCAATGAATCGGCCGCCCCGCAAAGGGCGGCCGTTTCGCATCGTGCAGCGGCCACGCCAGCCGAATGCAGCGGCTCAAGCAAGCGGCAGTGCTTCGTAGGCGCGTGCAATACGATCGTGCAGCACCCGCACCGCTTCGGCCTTGGCATCCACCCGGCGTTCGTCGCCATAGGCACGCAGGAAACGGCATGCCGCGTGGCCCTGCGCCTTGTGCGCGTAGTCGGCTATCCACTGCAGGCGGCCGGGCAGCAACGCCTGTTCGGCTGACCACGCCGCGACCGGTGGGCGAATGCGCCGACGCATCCCCACCCGCCACGGCTTGGGTGTCAGCCGCGCACGGAAGCAATGCTGCAGCCGGCACATGCGCGCGTAGAGCGCGTCGGTCTGCAGGGCATCGAACAGGCGCTGGACGACAGGGTCATGGGCCGAGAAGGTGGCGTGCATGGCCAGCAGGCGCAGGCCCGCCGGGGTACGGTAGGCGCGCAGGTGCCAGTCGGGGTGCTGCCCGATGAACTGTTCGACACGGGCCAGTGCGCGTGTCTCCAGTTGTGCATCGCGATGATCGGCGTTCTTGACGGCCAGTACCACGGCGTTGACCGCGATGAGCGCCGCGCTGGCTGCGGTCACACCGGCCACCCAGTTCCATACGTTGCCGGCGGCGATGGCCACCCCTGCCCACAATACGCACGCCAGCAGGGTGGGAATGACGCAACCGGATGGCGCAGGGCGGTGGTCGATATCGGCAAAAAGCACGTCAGGGGTATTCRGGCACAGCGCGCCGTAACTGTTGCGGGTAATGACGACATCCCTGTGGCGTTCGACGATCTGCTCGCGGATCGGCACGCCTTCCACGCCATAGTTGGTACGGCGCTCCTGCCGCGGCAGCGGCTGGCCAGCGGCGATGGCGTGTAGCGCCTCCTGCACGCGCGCATCGGCGTGCACCTGCGCGGCCGCCACGCTGTCGTCGGACCAGCCGAAGCGGCGCACGATCAGCGGCTTGCGGTTGTGCCGGACTTCGCGCCGGGCTTCGGCCCAGTACTCGGGAACGATCATGACGGTCCTTGTCGTGGTGTTGGGAGTCGCGCCGAAGTCTGCCACGTAACGCGGCACGCGTGCTGTGCCGCGCAAAGCGGGATAGGCGCGACCCTCGCCCGCGCTTATGATCGACGCTTCCCCGCATTACGGAATGAAGCGGATGCCTGACGCGAACGACGCCGACGTGGTGGTCTTCGATTTCGACCTGACCTTGACCCGGTGGGAAACCGCGTCGCGTTTCTTCAAGGGCTTGCTGCGGCGCGCGCCATGGCGGTTGTCGATTCTGTTGCTCGCATTGCCGGTGCTGGGACCATTGCTGCTGGCCTCCCACACGCGGCGGCTGCCGACGAGGTTTGGCGTCTGGCTGGCGACCTTTGGCCGTAGTCGACACGCGCTGGAGGCGCTCGCAGCGTCACATGCCGAAGCCGTGTTCGATGGCGACGAAGTGCTGTTCATCGACGCCGCGGTGGCGCACCTTCGCCAACATCAGGCCGATGGCGCACGCGTGGTGATCGCCACCGGCTGCTGGGAACCGCTGGCGCGCGCGCTGTTGGCGCGCGGCGGCCTGGGCGATGTGCCACTGGTGGCGTCCACGCTGCGCCCGGYATGGGGGGGCTGGGTGAGCGACCAGCACTGCCTGGGGGCCAACAAGATTCCGATGCTGGCCGCGCGCGGTTATCCGCCACCGTGGGCGATGGCCTATACCGACCACCACGCCGACCTGCCGTTGCTGCGCAACAGCGCGCGGTGGTACCTGGTGAGCCCGAAGGCCGGCTGTCTACGCCGCATCGAGGATGCCTTGCAGTCACCGGCGCAGATACTGGATTGGCGGGTCTGACGCCCACACCGCCGCTGGCGCTGCGTGCTAGCCTCATCACGGCCACCATGGGAGAACAGACCATGCCGTCCACGTTGCACGCCGTCATCCTGGCTGCTGCGCTGTCCCTGCTGTCCCCGGCGGCAGGGGCGCAATCGCCAGCGATCAATCCGCTGCTGGTGAAGCCTTTTGATGCCCTCAGCGCGGAAGAGGTGCGCGGCATGCAGCAGCGCCTGCTCGACTGGCCGCAGTTGCAGCGCTATCGCGCCGAGAATGCCGCGTTGCCCGTCGCCGTGCCGGGCCAGCGACGCGTGGTGTTCTTCGGCGATTCCATCACCGAAGGCTGGGGCCGTACCGGCAGCGCGACGTTCTTTGCCGGCAAGGGCTACGTCAACCGGGGCATCAGTGGGCAGACCACCGCACAGATGCTGCTGCGCTTCCGCCAGGACGTGATCGCGCTGCAACCGGCGGTGGTGGTGATCCTGGCCGGCACCAACGACATCGCCGGCAACACCGGGCCGGCCAGCCAGGCGATGATCGAAGACAACCTGCACTCGATGGTGGAGCTGGCCAAGGCGCACGGCATCGCCGTGGTGCTGTCCTCGGTGCTGCCGGTCAGCGAGTACCCGTGGCAGCCGGGCGTGCAGCCGGCGCCGAAGGTGCGTGCGCTCAACGCCGCGCTGAAGCGCTATGCAGGGCAGCAGAAGCTGGTCTACCTGGATTACTACACGCCGCTGGCCAACCACGAGGGTGGCCTGGACAAGGCCTTGGCCGACGACGGCGTGCACCCGACAGCGGCGGGGTATGCGCGGATGGCACCGCTGGCCGAAGCGGCGATTGCCCAGGCGCTGCGCGCAGCGCGATGATGACGCGGTAGCGGCGGCGTCAGCGCGCTTTCACGACGGCGCGGAAGCCGCCTGCTCGGCGTCGCCGCCCGCTGCGGTCGGCCGTGGGCCTGCTCAGCCCTCGTCCTGCTTCAACGCCGCATCGGCAGCCAGCAACGCCTCGGCCGCCTTGCTCAATGCAGGCGAGGGCACATCCTCGGCACCGATGGACTGCATCATCCGTGGCATGTCCACGAAGCGGCGCTGGCGCCGATCATAGATGCCGGTGACCAGTAGCGCGCGGGTGGCGATTTTCTCTTCGCCCAGCAACACCCGCTGCTCCATGATCACCCGCGTGCCGACCCAGCCGACCAGTCGCGTTTCCAAGGTGAAGCGCTGGAATGGCTTGAGCTCGCGGCGGAACTGGATCGTGCCGGCGCCGACGATCGGTGCCCACTTCTCACGCAGCGCCACCCGCCCCAGGCC
>NZ_JBFULO010000237.1:0-5704 GCF_054049855.1 Stenotrophomonas sp. P5_B8
ATGTTGGCCTGCCATACCCCATTGCCGGTGGGCTGTTGTTCGGGCACGGCGAAGCGGATGAAGTCGTCATCGTCGCGTTCGAGTACCTTCCAGTCCACGCCATACGGCGCGCGCCCCGTCGGCGCGGTGGCACCGGCCGTCRGCACGGTTTCCGGCCAGCGGCCATGCTCGGCAAACAGCCGGTAGTTGGCACTCATCCCGACATCGCCAATGCCGTTGCCGGTGGTTTCCTCCTGCGCGATCGCCGCCGCCGAGCCCCCGGCACCACCTTTCTGGAACACGGTCTTGCGCGCCAGGTAGGGCACGTCCAGGTTCAAGGTCAGCCGCGGGCTGACACCCCAGCGCGCGGCCAGGTTGTAGGTCAGCGTGTCCGACTCGACGTTYTCGATGGCGATGTTGCCCAGGAAAATCGCATCCAGGGCCAGGAAACCGTTGAGGGTGACCTGCTTGCGGTCATAGCGTGAGTAGGTGAGGCTGTTTTCGATGGTGAAGCGACGGCTGAACAACGCCGCCTGCTGCTGTTTGACGTCATCCACGCTGCGTCGCGAGGGCTGCTTGGCCTGCTGCGCTTCGGCAGCGCTGCTGGCATAGCCGTCGGCGCTGGGCGCGGCAGCCGGGGTGTCGGCTGGCAAAGGGGGCGGCCCGGCGTTGGCGCCCGCGATCGGCGCGGTCTTGCCAGACAGCCGCGCCTGCATCGCCTGCACCTGCATGTCCAGCTCGCGCAGGCGACGCACTTCCTGCGCGTAGTTGGCCTTGAGTGTTTCCAGCTGGGTGATCAGTGCCTTGACGTCGGCTTCGTCGGCCGGTGCGGGCTGCGCGTGTGCGCCGGCGGCCGCCATCAGTGCCAGCGCCGCCAGCGCCAACGGGGTTGCGTGTATCGAGGTGTGCATGTGCCTTGGCCCACGGTTGTGTTGTCACTCCCCCTGCCCGGCCCTGGATTACTGGCCGGGCCCCATGCCGACACCGCGCACCAGCGTCATCGCCTGGGCCACGTTCTGGCCGAKCGGGACGTTGCTGGCCAGCGACTGCCGGACAAGATCGATCTGCATGCGGTTGCTCACCGCCTGGCCATCGCTGCCGATGGCAATGCTCTGGCCGACGCTGCCGTTGCGGATCCACTGCTGCACCGCGCCGACGCCCTCGATCTGCACCTGCACCTTGGCGGTGTTGCCGTCCAGCTGCGCCACCGCGCTGACCCCGCCCTGCTGCACGCTGGCCAGGGTCGGCCCCGCGCTGCCTTCGGCCGGTGCAATGCCATCGCGTACGTTGAGGTGGGTGGTGTTGCTGGCCACATTGCCGTCACCGGCGACCTGGATGCTCTGGGTCAGGCCCGCCACGTTCTGCAGGCCGCTCGCATCGATGCTGCGACCGGGCGTCACCGGCAGCGGCGCATCGGCGGCGGTCACCGTCACCGACGGACTGAAGCTGACCTTCGGCGTAGCGCCGTGGCTGAAATCCATGCCCAGCGTGAGTGCGCTGCGCGCGGCCTGCCCGCCACTGTTCCACTGGGTGATCATGGTCACCCCGAACCAGGCCACGCTGTTGCCGTTGACCGTATAGCGCCCACGCATCAGGCTCAGCTCGGGATCGGGTATCTCATTCAGGCCCTTGCCGGGCCGACCTTCTTCGGCGTGAAGCGGCGCTGCCCCCAGCAGGGTCAGCAGCAGCACGCGCTGCGTCCACAGTGCAATGTTCATGGTGCCTCCTAGAACAAGTCGGCGTGGGTGAAACCGAAATCGACCAGTTCCGCGTCGGTGATCGGCCCCTGCCGGGCGTACAGCGAACGCGCGCTGGGCCGTTCGCCGGGGAGCAGCAACACCGTGTTGCGATCAAAGTCACTACCGATCACGACAAACACGGCGCGCGACGGCCACGCCTGTAGAAATTCGCTGACGGGAATGCTGCGGTTGCCCAGGATCGGGTCGGCGACATCGACCACATCGTCGCGAACCTGCTTGAGGACCACGAAGTGGCGGAAGCCACGCACATCCATCAACACCAGCCCGGGCACGCGCAGTGAGCGCAGGCGCTCCTCGTTGACGCGGTAGCCGCGTCCGCGCATGCCCATCGATTCGACATACCGTTTGATGTCCAGCAGCGAGAACCCACGCTGGTGGACCAGTTGCGGGTCCGAGACCCCCATCATCCCTTCGATCACCGTGCCTTCGTCGGCTTCCAGGTGGTAGGCGTAACGCAGGATGGTGGCCAGCGCCGCCGCGCCACAGCTGTAATCGGTGTGTTGCCGCACCACGTTGCGGAAGCGCCGTTCCTGCATGCTTTCCACGCGCTGGGTGAGCACCGCCCCGTTGGGCAGCACCCCACTGAAGCCGACATCACCGGCACGTGCAGTGCCGAACGGCAGCATCAGCCACAGCAACGATCCGCACAGCGCTTGCTTCAACATCGACGTCACTCCGGAAAAAGGAGGGAGCCCCTGCCCCAAAGGGGGAGGATGGGACAGGGACTCCCGGGAGCCCGGCTACTGGCGGGTAGCCGGGTTTGTTGCGCTCAACGCGTACTGCTTGCGAAAACGGACATCACGTTACTCGCCGGTGCCGCCACCGCCGCCGGTGGACGGTTGCGCAACGGCCAGGGCCAGGCTGTTGGCCTGCAGGTTGCCGGTACCGGCCGCCACGTTCACCCCGATGTTGCCGGAGGCGCCGGAGAACGCACTGCCGGACAACGCCGCGGTGTTGGTCGCATCCACGTTCACCCAACGGGTGGTGGAGACGGTGCCGCTCAGGCTGGCATACAGATCGGCCACGCCCAGTTCGACGAACCGGCTGGTGCCACTTTCATCGGTATCGAAGGCGATACCGCCCACGCCTTCCCGGTTCGGGTTGGCCGTTGCGTTCTGGATCTCGTTGTCCATGTCGAGGTGGCCGGTCGGGTTGCCACCCGGGTGCGGCAGTTCACCGCTCCAGGAATCCAGGTAGTAGTTGTCCTTCTGGTAGGCGCTGCCACTGCCGCTGTAGGTGCCGGCGCCCACGGCCAGGGTGCCACCGGCGACGCGGCCACGCAGGCTGACGTTGACGGTGTCGGTCATGGAGCGCAGGTAGCCGGCGTTGGCCACGCTGTTGCCGGTGGAGACCTGGTTGGAGCTGATGCTCGAGGTCGCATAGGCGCTGGTGGCCACCGAGGCGGCGAGCGCGTTCTTCTGCTCGTTGTTGTTGCCCGAGGCGACGTTGGCACCGATGTTGCCCGACGCGTTGCTGAAGGCATTGCCGCCCAGGCCTGCGGCGTTGGTCACGCCGGAGTTGAGGGTGGTGTTGCCGGCGCCGTACTGGTTGACGAACACTTCGGCGTCGGCCATGCCGAAGCTGAAGGAGGCATCGGCCGCGGACAGCGACGCGGCGTTGTCCTGGGCGTTGTTGTCGCCAGCGGCGACGTTGAAGCCGAGGTTGCCCGAGGCATCGGAGCCGACGTCATCGGCGATCGAGGCACTGTTGGTGACCAGGCTGTTGGAGGCGGCGTTGTCGGTGATCGACTGGCGGTTGTCGATGATGGCGATGGCGGCCGAGTCGAGGTCGATCGAGCCGGTGATTTCCGGATCTCCCGAGAAGTTCACGTCCGAACTCAGGCGCATGTCTTTTTCAAGGTTGACGTCGACGCCGTGGTTGTTCTTTTCCTGGCGCTCGTCGGCCTGGATGTTACTGGTCTTGTTGACGTTCTCGTTGACGGTGACGTCGCGGGTACGGGTCACGCTGCTGTTGGTGGTGCTGTTGTTGGTGGTATCGGTGTTGCTGGTGGTGTTGTTGTTGCGGGTGTTGTTCCAGGTACGGTTCCAGGTACGCGAATCGTTGTCGTTGCGCGTATTGGTTTCGATGTTGGTGTCGATGTTGGTATCAACATCGGTATCGACGTTGGTGTTGAGGTTGGTGCGCGTTTCCACCACGTTGTGCAGGTGGTTGATGAACGCGCTCTGGTTCTGGTTGTCCTGCGCGGCGACGGACGCGGACGCGGCTGCGATCGCGATGGCCAATACGGTACGGTGCATGTTGGTGTTCATGGTGCCCTCTCTCTCATCACAGACAATCGGGTGGATGTGACTACTCACGGGGTGGACTGCACCGAGATGCTCAGTTGGTTTGCGGTGGCGTTGCCGGATCCCGCGATCTGATTGAGTTGCAGGACGCCGTCGAAGCCCTGCAGCGCGGTGCCTTCCACCGCGACGCTGCGGGTTCCGGCCGGCCGACCGCGATTGACGGCCCCCTGCCCCCCTGCTGACGCAAGCGCCCCCGACGCGGCCAAGGCCGCATCGTTCGACTCGCGTATGCCCTGTTGCGCCAGCGTGGCGGTGACGACGTTGCGCGTCGCGTTGCCGGTGCCGCTGGCCTGGTTGATCATGGCGACGCCACTGGCGCCGTTGAGTGCCTGTCCACCGATGCTGGCGCTGGCGTGCAGGGGACCGTCGCCGGTCACCTGGTTGTCGGCCTGCTGCTGGCGCGCGTTGACGGCGATATGGGCGTTGCGGCCGTTGGCGATGCCCAGCAGGTTGGCCTGCTGGTTGAGGTCGCCGGCGACCATGTTGACGGTGATGGCACCCTCGGCGCCGGACAACGCGCGGCCGTCGATGCGGCTGGTGTTGAGGTAGGACAGCATGGCGGCGTAGTCATCGGCCTGCTGCGCGCAGAGCGGCAGCGGCGCGGCGATGACGGCGGCGATGAGCAGGATGCGCGGCAGGCGGTTCATTTGCCTGGCCCGCCTACCGGCTGGCCCAACGGGAACTGCGCCAGTGCGCCGCGCACCTGGTCGCCGATGCCGCGGGTGGCGCCGGTGACGGCCCCCATGGGCCCACCGATGGTGGTGCTGAGCTGGCCGCCGGACAGCATGCCGCTGTCGGTGACTTTGCCCAGTGTCGCGTTGACGGTATGTCCGGTGACGCGTTCGATGGTGGTCGGCGCATGGGTAACGCCGGCGCCGGTGTTGGAGCCCAGGGCGGCATAGTCGTCGTCGCTGAGTTCATCCATGCCGCTGGACGTGCCAAGGGCCTGGGCGACTTCGCGCTTGGGCGAGGGATCGGCGATCAAGGCCATGCCGGGCGGCGCAGGCCGGTAGGCCGGCCGGGTGGAGACATCGCGCAGCAGGACGATTTCACCGGGCTGCGCCTTGATACCCTGGCGTGCGCCGGAGGCGTGCGCCGCGCAGGGCAACGCGAGCGCGGCGGCAAGSAGCCAGCCACCTGCGGGGATGATGCGGTATGCAACAACGCTGTCCATGGCGACCTCCTCGAAACGTGCCGAGGGGTAACGCAGCATTCGTGCCAACGTCCAACGCCCGTCATTGCGGGCCTTTTCGGCATCTCAGGGTGTAACGCGGCAACAGGGTTGTTACAGATCCGTTGGAAATAACATCTGCTGAACAAGCACATCACGCGCCGCACAGGCCCGCCGCTGCTCGCTTTCTTTCAGGTGTATCACCCGTGTTACGCCTGCTGTTACACCCTTTACAGCGCGTGGTCAGGATCAGTGAAGACAGTGCGGCGAGGGTTATTCGCCCTTACTGGTCGGGTGGCCAGGTGCTACAGCAAAAGCCGATCAAGTATTCGGCTTCCATCCGGGCATCACGGCGTGCCTGGGATGTCTTCTCCGTTCGGGCCTGCCGCGAGCGTCAGGGCCCCGTAGCGGCTTGCGGTAAGCAGGCGGAAGCCAGGCTTTTTGGGCTGGTCGGTGGGTCGGGCGCTGGGCTCCCATGCCCTTGGAGG
>NZ_JBFULO010000238.1:0-7128 GCF_054049855.1 Stenotrophomonas sp. P5_B8
CCCAGGCGGTGTGGAACCTGGTGCGCAATGCGATCCAGGCCGGCGCCGGCAGCGTCACCCTGCGGACCCGGGTTGAACATGGCGTGCGCATCGGCGACCGGCTGCATCCGCTTGCGTTGCGTCTTGAAATCGCCGACGACGGCCGCGGCGTGCCCGAGCAGCTGGCCGAGCACCTGTTCCTGCCGCTGGTCAGCGGCCGCGCCGAAGGCACCGGGCTGGGCCTGGCGCTGGCCCAGCAGGTGGCGCGCGAACATCGCGGCACGCTGACCTACCGCTCGCGCCCGGGGCATACCGTGTTCACCGTGCTGCTGCCGATCGGCCACGGCACGCCTGCCGAGGAGGCCGCCCATGGCGGATGACACCAATCGCACCGCCCAGCGTGTCTGGGTGGTCGATGACGACCGCGCGGTGCGTTTCGTGCTCTGTACGGCGCTGCGCGATGCGGGCTATCGGGTGGAAGGCTTCGATGGCGCCGCTGCGGCGCTGGCGATGCTTGCCAGCCAGCCGCCGCCGGACCTGCTGTTCACCGACGTGCGCATGCCCGGTGACGATGGCTTGGTGCTGCTGGACAAACTCAAGGCCGCGCACCCGCAGCTGCCGGTGATCGTGATGTCGGCCTACACCGATGTGGCCAGCACCGCCGGCGCGTTCCGTGGCGGTGCGCAGGAATTCCTGTCCAAACCATTCGATCTGGATGACGCGGTAGCGCTGGCCCAGCGCGTGCTGCCCGAACCGGACGCGCTGGCCGCTGCACCCGTGCCTGCCGCCGCCGAACCGGGCACCGACCAGCGCCCGCAGCTGGTCGGTGATACCCCGGCGATGCGCGCGCTGTTCCGCGCGATCGGGCGGCTGGCGCAGGCGCCGCTGTCGGTGCTGATCAACGGCGAAACCGGCACCGGCAAGGAACTGGTCGCGCATGCGCTGCACCATGAATCCCCGCGCGTGCAGGGGCCGTTCGTCGCACTCAACACCGCTGCGATTCCCGCCGAGCTGCTCGAAAGCGAACTGTTCGGCCACGAAGCGGGCGCGTTCACCGGCGCGCAGCGGCGCCATGTCGGCCGCTTCGAGCAGGCCAACGGCGGCACGCTGTTCCTCGATGAAATCGGCGACATGCCGCTGCCATTGCAGACGCGCCTGCTGCGCGTACTGGCCGAGGGCGAGTTCTTCCGCGTCGGCGGGCGCGAGCTTATCCGCGTGGACGTGCGGGTGATCGCCGCCACCCACCAGGACCTGGAATCGCTGGTCGCGCAGGGGCGCTTCCGCGCCGACCTGCTGCATCGGCTGGACGTGGTGCGCCTGCGCCTGCCGCCGCTGCGCGAGCGTCGCGACGACATCGCACACCTGGCCGATACCTTCCTGGCTGCGGCGGCACGCAAGCTGGATACGCCGCCCAAGCGCCTCACCGCATCGGCGCTGCAGGCGCTGCGCGAGCACGACTGGCCGGGCAACGTGCGCGAGCTGGAAAACGTGTGCTGGCGGATGGCCGCACTCGCCGCCTCGGACACCATCGGCGTCGCCGATGTGGACAGTGCGCTGCACCGGGGCGGCGGCCCGCGCACGCGCGCGGCCGGTGATCCGGGTCAGTGGGAGGCCCTGCTGTCGGCCTGGGCCCGGCAGCGACTGGCGGAAGGCGCGGAAGGCCTGCACGCGCAGGTCCGCGAACGCGTCGACCAGGCCCTGCTCGAGGCCGCGCTGCAGATCACCCACGGCCGTCGCGCCGAGGCCGCTGCCCGCCTGGGCATGGGCCGCAACACCCTGACCCGCAAGCTCGGCGCCGGGCGCCGTCGCGGCGGATGAACCGCATGTCCACGCCGCGTGTGCGCCACGTCCGTGCCGCTTTCATGGCCTGTGGACGAGCACCGCGTTAGTTTGCAACCAAGGAGTCTTCCATGCGCAGTTCCACTGTCATCCTCGCTGCGGCCGTCCTGTTCGGTCTGGCCGCCTGCGGCACTACACCGCCGCCGCGCCCCACCGCGCCACCGGTACCGATGGTGAGCACGGCCAAGATGGCCGAAGCCAACCTGTCGTCGGCGTCGGCCAGCCTGGTCAGCGGCCGCCTGGCACTGGTGCCCGATGCGCGCGGGGTGCACATCACCGGTGTCATCGGAGGCTTGCAGCCGATGCAGACGGCGGCGTTCCATGTGCATGAGCGCGGCGATTGCAGCGCCGTGGACGCGAGTAGCGCCGGTCCGCATTTCAACCCGACCGCGCAGCCGCACGGTCGCAACAGCGCCGGCCCGCACCATGCCGGTGACATGGACAACCTGCGTACGGACGCGCAGGGACGTGTGAACGTCGACGTTCGCCTGCCAGCGGTTACCCTTGGCGGCGGCGCAGCCACCGATATCGCCGGGCGTGCACTGGTCGTGCATGCCAACGCCGACGATTACCGCAGCCAGCCCGCCGGCAATGCCGGCGCCCGAATTGCCTGTGGCCTCATCCGGGTCGTGCGCTGATCGCGCCTCCCGCTGACGCTGCTTCTTCCACCGCTACCCGCAAGGAGTTCCACATGCGTTTGATCCATACCACCCTGTTCGCCGCCATCGCCGCGCTCGGCCTGAGCGCCTGCAACAAGCCGGCCGAACCCACGCCGGAAGCCACGCCGGCCGCCGAAGCCACCGCTTCGCAGCCGGCCGCCGAAGCCACGACCGACGCACCGCCGGCCATGACCAGCGAAGCCCACGCCAACCAGGGCGCCGTGGCCGAGCTTGCCCCGACCAAGGGCAATGACGTCAAGGGCAACGTGACCTTCAGCGTCGTCGACGGCAAGGTCCACGTGAAGGGCCAGGTCAGTGGCCTGAAGCCCAACAGCGAGCACGGCTTCCACATCCACGAGAAGGGCGATTGCAGCGCGCCGGACGGCGCCAGCGCCGGCGGCCACTTCAACCCGGCCAAGGAAGATCACGGCAACGTCGCCACCACCCCGCACCACGGCGGTGACATCCCCAACATCAAGGCCGACGCCCAGGGCAACGCCATGGTCGATGCCGACGTGTCCACCAACGTCAACGTGGGCAAGGGCGATGACTTCGACATCATCGGCCGTGGCCTGATCGTCCACGCCGACGCGGACGACTACAAGACCCAGCCGACCGGCAACGCGGGTGCGCGCCTGGCCTGTGCGGTGATCAAAGCCGCGCCGTAACCGAGGCGGTGCAGAATGAAAAACGCCGGCGATTGCCGGCGTTTTTTTTGGAGCGCGGATAGAGCCACGCCATGCGTGGCTGCCATGATCGCTATCGATGCCCGCGGGAGCCGGCCAGCGGCCGGCCCTACCGTTAGCGGGTCAGCAGCTCGCGCGCGTCCTGGCCGGCTTCGCAATGCACGAACAGCACCGGCAAGCCGTGCGATTCGAGCACCGCCGCCATCTGCCGCTGGCGGATCAGGTACTGGTCGTAGATGCCCTGCAGACGATCGCAGTCGCCGGTGCCGTGGTTGTAGAACGCGCACCAGCCGGCCGGATCGAACAACGCCATACGCACTTCGCCATCGGCGTATCGCAGCAGCGGCTCGGGCGGCGCGTCCAGCCATTCCTCGACATGCGGCGCCATCAGTGCGGTCTCGATCAGCGGCCACAGCACCGCCAGGCCCTGGTTGTCGTACTGCATCGACATCATCGCGGCCAGGTCATTCACCGTGAAATAGCGCGCGTGTTCGATCTGCGCGCCGAAGGCGGTCTGCGCCTGCAGGGCGGTGTCGGCCTGGGCCATGCCCTGGGCCAGCAGCACCTCTTCCAGCGCGTCGGCAACGGCCTGGGTCTGCGCCACCTCGGTACCGGTCAGCAGGAACGGCACCACGCGCAGACCGCCGCCGGTCAGCCCGGCATCGGCCTGGAACGGTAGTGGTACGTCGCCGTCGGCACCGGCGCCGAAGGCCAGCATGCGCGGGCCGTGGCTGCGGCCGGGCGCGCGCATCTGCAGTTCTTCCAGACGGCGGTGCACCGGCCAACCCGGGCGCAGCACTTCAGCCGGATCGAAATGCGCGCCGGCGAACACGAAGTCCAGCCCGCTGACGGCCGGGACCAGTCTGGCCAGGTCGCGGCCGACGCGTTCGGCCAGTTCGCCAGCCTGTTCGGAGGACAGCGCGGCATGGCGCGGCACGTCGCCGCCAGCCAGTTCCAATGCCAGGACGCCAAGGGCATTCATGCCGGGGTCGGGTTTGCTCATGGTTTCACGGTTGGCCCATCACAGGGCGGCAGCTACACTTGCCCCCATTATGCCTGCTCCTTCGTGCAGGCCATGTTGCAGACACCCCTCCCATGCCAGGTATCTCCATGCCCAACGCCCGTCCCGTCGCCATCCTCGGTGGCGTCCGCATCCCGTTCTGCCGCCAGAACACGGCCTATTCGGACGTCGGCAACCTCGGCATGTCGGTACGCACGCTCGGCGCGCTGGTCGAACGTTTCGGTCTGCACGGGCAGCAGCTCGGCGAAGTGGCGATGGGCGCGGTGATCAAGCACTCCAGCGACTGGAACTTGGGCCGGGAAGCGACGTTGTCCTCGGGCCYGTCCCCGCTGACCCCGGGCATCACCATGCAGCGCGCCTGCGGTACCTCGCTGGACACCATCATCGCGGTGGCCAACAAGATCGCGCTCGGCCAGATCGAATCGGGCATCGGCGGCGGATCGGACACCACCTCCGACGTGCCGATCGTGTACGGCAAGAAGCTGCGCGCGCGCCTGCTGGCGGCCAATCGCGCCAAGTCCACCGGCGACAAATTCAAGGCACTGACCCGCGGCTTCAAGCTCAGCGAGCTCAAGCCCGAGTTCCCCGGCGTGGCCGAGCCGCGTACCGGCAAAAGCATGGGCGACCACTGCGAGGACATGGCCAAGGAATGGAACATCTCGCGCGATTCGCAGGACGAATGGGCGGTGTCCTCGCACAAGAAGCTGGCCGCCGCCTATGAGCGCGGGTTCTTCACCGACCTGATCGCCCCGTTCCGTGGCGTCGAGCGCGACAACATCCTGCGCGCCGATACCTCGCTGGAAAAGCTGGCCACGCTCAAGCCGGCCTTCGACAAGGTGTCCGGTCGCGGCACGCTGACCGCCGCCAACTCCACCCCGCTTACCGACGGCGCCTCGGCGGTGCTGCTGGCCAGTGAGGAATGGGCGCGCGCGCACGGCCACGAACCGCTGGCCTACCTGCGCGATTCGCAGGTGGCCGCCGTCGATTTCGTGCACGGCGAAGGCCTGCTGATGGCCCCGACCATTGCGGTGCCGGAGATGCTCAAGCGCAACGGGCTGACGTTGCAGGATTTCGACATCTACGAAATCCATGAAGCGTTTGCCGCGCAGGTGCTGTGCACGCTGCGCGCGTGGGAAAGCGAAGATTACTGCCGCAACCGCCTCGGCCTGGATGCGCCGCTGGGCCGTATCGACCCGGCCAAGATCAACCTGCTGGGGTCGTCGCTGGCCACCGGCCACCCGTTCGCCGCCACCGGTGCGCGAGTGATCGCCACGGCGGCCAAGCAGCTGGCCGAACGCGGCGGTGGCCGCGCGCTTGTCTCGATCTGCACCGCTGGCGGCATGGGCGTGGTGGCGATCGTCGAACGCTGATCGGGCCCGATGCGCAAACCGAAAAGGCCGCCCAAGGGGCGGCCTTTCTGTATGTAAAGCCACCCCATGGGTGGCTGCACAACCATCCGAAGCCCGCTAGTGCCGGCCGCTGGCCGGCTCTCCATGGACGTTGGATGGGTGTGTGTGGACGACTGTTCTTCCACCGTCGCGCGCTCGGGCACCACCGGTTCCAGCGGTGCCACGGCGGCATTGGCGCGGGCCAGCGCGATGCTGTCATCACCACGCTGCTGGCGCAGCGCGTTGGCCAAGCACTGCGACGCCAACGCCGGTTCGCCACGGTCGACGAACAACTGGCCCAGCGCTTCCCACGCGGCCGGACCGGCGCCAGCGGCGATAGCGCGGTGCAGGTAATCCTCGGCCAGGCTGTGCTGGCGCTGACGCGTAGCGATGCGGCCCAGTGCCAGCAGCAGCGCCGGGCTGGCCGGCTGGTTGCCCAGCCAGCGCTGCAGGTTGGCCTGGCGCGTGGCCAGCTTGTCCACCGGCATCTGTCCGTACAGGGTCACCACCGATTCGTCCCAGCGCGTATCCAGCGCCTGCTCCAGGTTCAGCAGCGCCGGCTCGTCCCAGTCCAGCGCCACCGCGCGCAGCGCATAGGCCGAGACCACGTCCGGATCGCTGCGCAGGGCCTTGGGCGTGGCTTCCCACTGCGCGGCCAAGGCATTGACGTCGCCCGCTTCCAGCAGCGACTGCGCCGCCAGGCGGGTTTCCAGTTCGGCGACCGCCTCGTCCGGCAGCACCTTCTGCTTGCGCAGCGCGCCCAGCTGGCCGTAAGCCTCGTGCGCGCGGTCGGCGCGGGCCAGGGCTTCGGTGCGCAGCCACAGGCCGCGCGGCGGCAGCGGCTGGATCGTCGCGGTGTCCAGCAGGTTGATCGCATCCACCGRGCGTTCCTGCGCCAGCAGGCGTTCGGCCTGCAGCAGGGCGTGCAGGGTGGCATCCTCGCTGGCCAACCGCTGCAGGTACTGATTCACGGCGGCCTGGTCATCGCGCGCCTGTGCGCTGCGCACGGCAGTGACCATCGCCACGGCGGCCACGTCCTTGTCTTCGGCGGCGGTTTCCAGCAGCTTTTCAGCGCGCTGCCATTGGCCCTGTTCGTGGGCGTGGATGCCGTCGATCAGGCGCGCGCGGCCCTGCTTGCGGCGGTAGCGGCCCCAGGCGCGGAACGGCGAGGCCAGCAGGCTCCACAGCAGCCACAGCACCAGCAGCCCGACCAGCGCCATCAAGGCCACCTGCGGCACCGTCGAGCGGTAGTCGTTGCCGCCGTAGCGGTAGATCACTTCGCCGAACTGGCGAAGCTGCTCGGTGCCGAGGAACTGCGAGGCGATCACGCCCAGCGCCACGGCCAGCAACAGCACCACCAAAGATTGGAAGGGTTTCATCGATCATCTCCATCGCGCATCGAGCGCAGTTGCTGCAGGGTGCTGCCCAGTTCGGGCAGCGCGGGCTGCAGCACGCGCATGCGCAGTTGCTGCAGTTCAGCACGACGCTCGCGCAGGGCGGGTGAATCCGGCCACAGCCGCGGTAGCCACAGCGCCACGCGGTCCACGGCCTGGGTG
>NZ_JBFULO010000239.1:0-5702 GCF_054049855.1 Stenotrophomonas sp. P5_B8
GGCAACGGCAGCCCCTGTGGCACGCTGACCGTCCGCGCACGTCGATGAACGAAAAAGCCGGCCCATGGGCCGGCTTTTTTTGTGGTCGGTAGTGCCGAGCCAGGCTCGGCAAACGCGCAGCGCGCGTCGGGTGCTATCGGCGTCGGTGCGAAAGGCAGCCACGCATGGCGTGGCTCTACCCGGATGAACGGTTGCATTGTGGGAATGACGAGGCCGCGGGGATCCGAACGCCGCGCTCAGGAATGCGCAGGACGCTTCAGGCTGGCGGCAAGTTCCACCTTGAACTGCTCGAAATCCTTGCCGTCGGCCGTTGCTTCGGCATGCGCGGCATCCTTCAGGGCGTCCGAGTAGACCAGGCGTACCGGCGTGCCCTGACGCTCGTGCAGTTCGGCGGCCTGCATGATCAGCGCCAGCACGCGCGCCGCGCTCGGGGTCTGGCCGGCGATGCGGCCATCCATGCCCAGTACCCACTCGCCGTCGCGGCGGACGATGCCGGCCAGCAGCGTGCGCTGCTGGTCACGCAGCTCGGCATGCGGCTCCACCGGCGGGGTGGCGGCCTGCTCGCGGTTGGCAGCCTGGGTTTCGCGGCGCCGGCGGATGTCGCGGCGCAGTTTGGAGGTGGTCGACATCTGGAACGTCCGGACTGCATCAAAGCGCAAAGGATACCGCACGGGCCCGGCCGGGCCCGTTGAGGGCCGCCGCCCGGCTCGGTCCCGCACCTTGCCGTGGCGCCGATAGCCCATGACGGTGATGGCCTGCCGATCGATGCCGCAGCCCTGACCAGGTGCCGCCGGATCGCCAGCACCACGCCGGCCACGCCCGCGTCGCCCGCCATCGTAGCGTGCGCGTGCGCTTATTCGATCGGCGTCAGCACGTCACGGCGGCGCTCGCAGTGCCGCTCCCAGTACCAGAAGCTGCCACCGATGGCGAAGAAGCCCGCGTAGCCCAAGGCCAGGTGCAGCGGGCTGCTGCTGAGCATCGGCGAAACCACGCCGGCCACCACGGTGTTGATCATCAGCTGGATGAACATCTGCATCGAGGAGGCCAGGCCGCGCTGATGCGGGTACATGTCCAGCACGGCGAGCGCCAGGATCGGGAAGATCAAGGCCATGCCGACGCCGCCCAGGAAAATCGGCATCACCGCCCACGGCAGCGCGATCTGCGGTACCGATACCACGTAGCCGACGTTCAGCAGCGCCGAGACGGCGCACAACGCAAACCCGATCGCGATCTGCCGCTGCGCCACGATCCGCCCGGCCATGCGGCCGGACAGGAACGAGCCCACGGTCATGCCGCCGATGGTGGGGATGAACAACCAGGCAAAGCCGCCCTCGCCCAGCTTGAGGTGTTGCATCACAAACACCGGTGCCGAGGCGATGTACAGGAAGATGCCGGAGAAATTGAACGCGCCTGCCGCGGCCAGGCGCAGCAGGCGCGGGTTGGAGCCCATCCGCACATAGCTGCGCAGCAGTTCGCGCATCGACAGCGGCGTGCGCGCTTGGACCGGGTGGGTTTCCGGCAGCCATTTGCCGGTGGCCAGCAGCAGCACCACGCCGAACAGCACCAGGAACCAGAAGATCAGCGGCCAGTCGCCGCCGCCGAGCAGGATCCAGCCGCCGATGATCGGCGCGATGGCCGGGGCGACGCCGAAGATCATCGACACCTGGCTCATCAGACGCTGCGCGTCGGCACCGTGGTACAGATCGCGGATCACTGCGCGGCCGACGATCACCCCGACCCCGGCGGTGACGCCCTGCAGCGCACGGAACACCAGCAGCGTGGTCATGTCGCGCGACAGCGCGCAGCCGATCGAGGCGCCGATGAACAGCACCAGCCCGCCGATGATCACCCGCTTGCGTCCGAACGCATCGGACAACGGGCCGTGCGCCAGGCTCATCAGGCCGTAGAACAGCAGGTACACGCTGATGGTCTGCTGCACGGCCACCTGGTCGACCTGCATGCGGTCGCCGAGCAGCAGGAAGGCCGGGAAAATGGTATCGATCGAGAACGGACCGAACATCGCCAGGCCTGCGAGCAGCAGGGCAAGGCGGCGGGTCGAGGGTGAGGCGGGCGTCATGCGGTCTTCCGTCTGGGCCGTGCGCACTGCACGGCGGGCGCAAGCCCGGAACGGGCGGCACCAGATGAATACGAGGGTCCGATGATGATAGGCCTTTGTACCGCCGGGCACCATCGCCGGAGGCCCGAGAGGGGCGCCCATACCACCCCGTATTCATGTGCCATGGGGACGCAGCAGAGAAAGCCGCTGGGCTATAATTGGCGGGCACCATGGTGGGAGAAGCGGACACCCGCTGCCGAAGGCGCAACGCCCGTAATCGCTCAGGCCCGATACCACCCGTACCAAAACTCTGGAGAGACCGGCCCATTGCCGGCGCCGAAGGGGCACGAAGCACGCAGATGCGCGCTTTTAAACTCTCAGGCAAAAGGACAGAGGGGCACCCAGGAAGACCGCAAGGTCCGGTGGATCGCTGTCGCCCGCGACACGCCCTGGCCCCGGCTGCCTTCCGAACGTGCGTGCCCACTCTTCGAGATGCCAGCCATGTCCCAGAACACTCCTTCCCTGCGCGAGCTTGAACACAGCCACGCGTTCGTCGAACGCCACATCGGCCCCAACGACGCTGAAATCGCGCAGATGCTCGACGTGGTCGGCCACGCCTCGCTGGACGCGCTGACCGATGCGATCGTCCCGGCCGGAATCAAGTCGCCGGCCCCGCTGGACCTGCCCGAGTCGCTGACCGAAGTGCAGGCACTGGCCAAGATCCGCGCCATCGCCGACAAGAACCAGGTGTTCCGCACCTTCATCGGCCAGGGCTACTACGGCACGCTGACCCCGAACGTCATCCTGCGCAACGTGCTGGAAAACCCGGCGTGGTACACCGCCTACACCCCGTACCAGGCCGAGATTTCGCAGGGCCGCATGGAAGCGCTAATCAACTTCCAGACCCTGTGCGCCGACCTGACCGGCATGGAGATCGCCAACGCCTCGCTGCTGGATGAAGCCACCGCCGCCGCTGAAGCGATGACCCTGGCCAAGCGTTCGGCCAAGTCCAAGTCCGACACCTTCTTCGTGCACGACGCCGTGCACCCGCAGACGCTGGAACTGCTGCGCACCCGCGCCGAGCCGATGGGCATCGTGCTGCGCGTGGGCACCCCGGCCGAGGCGATGGAGGCCGAAGCCTATGGGGTGCTGCTGCAGTACCCGGACACCTTCGGCCATATCGGCGACTACAAGGCGCTGGCCGATGCCGTGCACGCCCGTGGCGGCCTGGTCGCGGTGGCGACCGACCTGCTCGCGCTGACCCTGATCGCCGCCCCCGGCGAATGGGGCGCGGACATCGTGGTCGGCAACTCGCAGCGTTTCGGCGTGCCGTTTGGTTTCGGTGGCCCGCATGCCGCCTTCATGGCCTGCCGCGACGCCTACAAGCGCTCGATGCCGGGCCGCCTGATCGGCGTCTCGGTGGACGCGCAGGGCAATGCCGCCTACCGCCTGACCCTGCAGACGCGCGAGCAGCATATCCGCCGTGAGAAGGCCACTTCCAACATCTGCACCGCGCAGGTGCTGCTGGCGGTGATGGCCTCGATGTATGCCGTGTACCACGGCCCGGAAGGTCTGACCCGCATCGCCCGCCGCACCCATCGCCTGGCCGCGATCCTGGCCAGCGCACTGCGCGCTGCCGGCGTCAATGTGGGCGAGCATTTCTTCGACACCCTGCACGTCAAGGACGTCGACGCCAAGGCGATCCACGCCAAGGCCGCGGCCGCACGCATCAACCTGCGTGCGATCGACAGCGATGCGGTCGGCATCAGCCTGGATGAAACCGCGACCCGCGCCGACATCGTCGCGCTCGGCCAGCTGTTCGGTGCCACGGTCGATGTGGACGCGCTGGACGCGGCCACCGCCGATGCGTTGCCGGCCGGCCTGGTGCGCACCAGCGACTTCCTGACCCACCCGGTGTTCAACACCCACCACAGCGAACACGAACTGCTGCGTTACCTGCGTTCGCTGGCGGACAAGGACCTGGCGATGGATCGCACCATGATCCCGCTGGGCAGCTGCACCATGAAGCTCAACGCCACCGCCGAGATGATCCCGGTGACCTGGCCGGAGTTCGCCAACATCCATCCGCTGGCCCCGGCCGACCAGGCCACCGGTTACAAGGAACTGATCGACGGACTGGAAGCGATGCTGGTGGAATGCACCGGCTACGACGCGGTCAGCCTGCAGCCGAACTCCGGCGCGCAGGGCGAGTACGCCGGCCTGCTGGCGATCCGCGCCTACCACCGCTCGCGCGGTGAGGGCCATCGCGACGTCTGCCTGATCCCGGATTCGGCGCACGGCACCAACCCGGCCTCGGCACAGATGTGCGGCATGAAGGTCGTGGTGACCAAGACCGATGCCAACGGCAACGTCGATCTGGACGACATCCGCGTCAACGCGGAGAAGTACAGCGACCGCCTGGCCGCGCTGATGATCACCTACCCGTCCACGCACGGCGTGTTCGAGGAAGAGGTGGTGGAGATCTGCGAAATCGTGCACAAGCACGGCGGCCAGGTGTACACCGACGGCGCCAACATGAACGCCCTGGTCGGCGTGGCCAAGCCCGGCAAGTGGGGCTCGGACGTGTCGCACCTGAACCTGCACAAGACCTTCTGCATCCCGCACGGCGGCGGCGGCCCGGGCGTGGGCCCGTGTGCGGTCAAGTCGCACCTGGCGCCGTTCCTGCCCAAGGTGCTGGGCGGCGAAGGCGATGTCGGCATGGTCAGCGCGGCCAGCTTCGGCAGCGCCTCGATCCTGCCGATCAGCTGGATGTACATCACCCTGATGGGCACCGCCGGCCTGCGCAAGGCCACCCAGGTCGCGCTGCTCAACGCCAACTACATCGCCAAGCGCCTGGCCCCGCACTTCAAGACCCTGTACACCGGCCGCAATGGCCTGGTGGCACATGAGTGCATCCTGGACGTGCGTCCGCTGGAGAAGACCTCCGGCATCGGCGCTGAGGACGTGGCCAAGCGCCTCATCGACTTCGGCTTCCACGCCCCGACGCTGAGCTTCCCGGTCGCCGGCACGCTGATGGTGGAACCGACCGAGAGCGAATCGCTGCACGAGCTGGACCGCTTCATCAACGCGATGATCCAGATCCGCGAGGAAATCGCCGCCATCGAAGACGGCCGCCTGGACCGCGAGGACAACCCGCTCAAGCACGCCCCGCACACCGCCACGGCGGTCTCGGCCAGCGAGTGGTCGCACGCCTACCCGCGCGAACTGGCGGCCTTCCCGCTGGCCAGCCTGCGCCAGCAGAAGTACTGGCCGCCGGTGGCGCGCGTGGACAACGTGTACGGCGACAAGAACGTGATGTGCGCCTGCATCCCGGTGGATGCGTACAAGGAAGACGAGGGCGTGGAGGTATAAGCCTCCCTGCCCGGATGCAACGAAGAACGGCCCGCGCAAGCGGGCCGTTTTTGTTGGCGGTTGCTGGCCGTGAGCCGGCTCCCCCAAGACGCGTGATGCCTCCCGGTAGTGCCGGCCGCTGGCCGGCTCCCATTCACCCCGGTAGTGCCGGCCGCTGGCCGGCTCCCACGGATGCCGATCGGCATGGTGCAGAGCCGGCCAGCGGCCGGCACTACCGGGAGGCATCACGCGTCTTGGGGGAGCCGGCTCACGGCCAGCAACCGCCAACAAAAAC
>NZ_JBFULO010000240.1:0-5669 GCF_054049855.1 Stenotrophomonas sp. P5_B8
GCGGTGGGTTCGTCCAACAACACAAGTGGCGTCTGCTGGGCGAGCACGCGCGCGAACGTGGTACGCGCCGACTCACCGCCGGACAGCTGCTGCACCTCGCGCTGACGCAGCGCCTGCAGTTCTGCCGCATCGATCGCGCGCTCCACCTGGAGATCATCCAGCACCGGATCCGGCGGATGCGGCAGCCGCCCCATCGCCACCACCTCTTCCACGCTGAAGGCAAAGCGCACGCCGTGTTCCTGCGGCATCACCGCGCGTTCGCGTGCCAGCGGCCCGGCCCGGTAGCCAGCCAACGGCTTGCCCTGCAGCAGCACCTCGCCTTCATCGGCAGGCAGGTCGCCCGCCGCCACCGCCAACAGGGTCGACTTGCCCGCCCCGTTCGGGCCGACCAGCGCGGTGACCGTGCCCGGCACGAAATCCAGCGCGATGCCATGCAGGATCTCGCGCTGCTGGCGGCGCACGACTACCCCGCGCAGGCGCAGCAACACGCTCATGGCGTGTCCTTGCGGCGCTGCTGCAGCACCAGCCACAGGAAGAACGGCGCCCCCAGCGCCGCCGAGAACAGACCCAGCGGGATTTCCGCAGGCGGATCCAGCGTACGTGCGGCGGTATCGGCGATCACGATAAGCACCGCCCCCAGCACCCCCGACACCGGCAGCAGCCAGCGGTGCCCGGGGCCGACCAGCATGCGTGCCACGTGCGGCACCACCAACCCGACAAAGCTCACCGAACCTGCGAACGCCACCGCCGCACCCACCAGCAGCGCGCTGAAGGCGACCAGCCGGCGCCGCGTGCGCGCCACGTCCAGGCCCAGGTGCTGCGCCTGGCGCTCGCCCAGCGCCAGCATGTCCAGCGGCGTGGCCAGCCGCCGCAACGCGAATACCCCGATCGCGAACAGCGGCGCCACCGCGATCACATCCGACCAGCTCGCGCGTGCCAGCGAGCCCATCTGCCAGAACACCAGCGACTGCAGTTCACTCTCGCTGGCGATATAGGTAAGAAAGCCGATCAACGCCGAGCAGAACGCCGCCATCGCGATGCCGACCAGCAGCAGGGTGGCATTGCCACTGCCCTTGCCAGGCCTGGCCAACGCGTAGGTCAGGCTGATCGCCAGCGTTGCCCCTGCGAAGGCCGCCACCGGCACGATCCAGCCGGCGGCACCGGCCGCGCCCAAGACGATCGCCGCCACTGCACCCAGTGCTGCGCCCTGGCTGACGCCAACGATGCCCGGATCGGCCAGCGGATTGCCGAACAACCCCTGCAGGCTGGCGCCGGCCATCGCCAGCGCCGCACCCACCATCGCTCCCAGCAACGCGCGCGGAATGCGCAGCTGCCAGACCACCGCCAGATCACGGCGGCTGACTGCATGCGGCTCCACCAGTCCCAGCTTCACTCCGATGGCCTGCAGCACCTCCAACGGTGGCAGCCGCAACGGCCCGACCGCGAACGAGGCCAGCACCGCCAGCAGCAGCACTGCGGCAGCCAGCAGCAGCATCCCGCGACCACGTCGACGGCGGCGATCGGCCGGACTCATGCCGGCGGCAGCGCCGCCAACGCCTTGGCCAGCGCCAGCGCGCCCACGCCGGAGCCGACGCTGGCGTACTTGAGCTGCACGTCCGGCATCACCCAGACCCGGTTGGCCTGGCCGGCCGGGGTCTGCTTCAGGGTGGGATAGGCCTTCCACAGGCCCTCGGCGCCGCCAAACAGCGCCAGGTCGTGCTCGGTCACCAGGATCACCTCCGGTGCCGCCGCCACCACGCCCTCGTTGCTCAGCGCCGAATAGTTCGCCACGCCGGCTTCGGTGCCGATGTTCAGACCACCCGCCAGGGCGATCAGCTTGGCGGATGCACTGTCCGCGCCGGCCACGGTCGGCGCGCCGCCAGCGCCGGTGGCCGACACATGGATCACGCGCGGCGCACGACCGATGCTCTTGCCGATCGCGGCAGCCTCATCCAGCTGCTGCTGCACCTGCGTGCCCAGTTGCTCGCCGGCGGCGGCCAGGCCGAGTGCGGCAGCGATCTTGCGCACCTTGTCCGGGGCCGGTTGCAGGTCATCGACCACCACCGCCGGCTCGCCCACCGCGCGCAGTTTCTGCGCCAGTTCGGTATGCCGGCGCAGGCTGTTGCCCAGGAACAGCGAGCCCTGCAGGCTCAGTACGCCTTCCACGCCGGTGGTGCGGTTGAACAGGAACTGATGTGGTGCGGCGCGGCCGGAATCGGTGGTGGTGTTCTTGGGCGCGGCGAACACCTGCCTGCCCAGCCCCAACGCATCGATCACCGCGATCACGTCATCGCCACCGACGATGATGCGACCGGTGTCGTCCACCTCGACCTCGGCACCGTCATCGGAGCGCACGGTCGCCGGCAACACAGCGGACTGCCCGACCAGGCGCGGCAGTGCGCCGCCATCCACGCGGGTCCACCCGGCCGGCAGCGTACCGACCGACGGCGTTGCAGCGTCCGTTGCCGCCGTCGGTGCGTTCGCTTCACCGGCCGGCGGGGTAGCCGGGCCACTGCACGCTGCCAAGGCCATTGTCATCGCGAGCGGCAAGAGCCGCAGGGATACCCTCGTTTTCATTCATTGCTCCTTCGGCAGGACGACCGGCGGCCGCCCTGCCCGGTGGATTACGGCTGGCGCGGCGCGATACGGGTGATCCGGTCGCCCTTGGCATCGTCGGTGCCGCGCGACTTGTTCACCGCGAACACGTTGCCCTTGCCATCGGCGCGCACATGGTTGGGGAACGTGCCGCCGTCCAGATTGCCCACCACCTTGCCGCTGCGGTCGACCACGGAGACAGTGCCGGCACCGCGGCTGGTGACATACGCCAGCCCCGCCTTCGGATCGAACGCGACGTTGAGCGCACCGGCCCCGACAGGCACATCGTGCAGCACCTTGCCGCTGGCGACATCCACGATCAACAGGTTGTCGGTGCCCTGCGAGGCCACATACAACTGGTTCTGCTGCGCATCGAAGGCCACGCCCGAGGCACTGATCGAATTGCCCAGGTCGATGACCTTGTCCACCTTGCCCGTGGCCACATCGATCACCGCCGCTTCCGGGGTGCCAATGCTCACCGTGAACAGCTTGCCGCTGGCGTCATCCAGCACCAGGCTCATCGGGACGAATTTTTCGTCGTCCACGCCCGAGGCCAGCGCGATCGGTTCGAGCGGCTTGAGCGTCTTCGCGTCGAACACCGACAGATGGTCCTCACCCGTGGCCGAGGCAAACACCTTGCCGTGTCTGGCATCCACCACCACGTCACGCGCGTGCGGCACGGCGCCGACCGGGAACTGGTGCACCAGCGACAGATCCGACTGGCGATACACCGCCAGCGTGTCCTGGCGGGTGTTGCTCACCCACACGTTGCCGTTGGCATCGTCCACACCCACGCCGTACACCGCGAACACACTGCCCCCCTTGGCATCGGGCACCGGCGCCGGCGTGATCGCCTGGATTACCTTCAGCGTCTTCGGGTCGACCTTGAGCAGCTGCGACTGGGTCACCGGTGGGCGGCCCACTGCAGAAGTCACAAATACCGCGTTGCTCTTGGGGCTGTAAGCCGACTGATAGAGGCCCTGCACGAGCTTGTTGGACTGGGTGGAGAAACGCTCCTGCCCCGACAGCGGCAGCTGTGGCGACACGCGCAGATTGAGCACCGCAGCGGCCGCCGGCTGGCTGGCGCGTACCACCACCGGATGCGTGCCCGGCACCGCGTCGGCGGGGATCTGCAACCGGGTGGTGAAGTTGCCGTCCGCATCGACAATCAACGGCTGGCCGTTGAGCACGGTTTCACCGCGCACCAGGCTGACCTGCTGGCCCGGCACGAAGCCGCGGCCGACCACCTCGGCCGTGCTGCCGGGGACGACATTCTCACCCCGCGAGACGACGCTACCCTTGAACACACTGGCGGGCTGGTCGAACACCGGCTGCGCGTGGCCGGCGACGGCCAGCAGCAGACCAGCGGCCAGGGTGGTGAGACGGAATGAAGAACGGAACGACATGACAGGCTCCTTGCACGGGTACCGCGCGGTGCGCGGTGGATCATCGGTTGCCTGGGCCGGTGCGATGCCGCACAAGAAGCCTGGGTAGCGGGTTGCACGCGCGTGGCGTGCGGAATGTCGAGAAACGATCAGGGCTGCGCAGCAGCAGCGGTCAGGCTGCGGTCGGTCACGCCGTACAGCACGCTCAACGTCGCCTGCAACGACGCGGACAGCATCGGGCCGTGGCCCAGGCCATCGAACTCGCGGTAGTGCACGTCCAGCCCGGGCACCTTGGCCAGGCGCTGCGACAACTGCATCGCCGCATCCGGCGTGGCGCCGCCAATGCGGCGCAGATGCGCGACCACACGCGGGTTGTTCATATCGCGGTTGCCGCGGTCACCGATGCGCTCTGCGCCGCCCAGCATCACCCACACCTTCGCAGGCTGGCCGTGCTGGTTCTCCAGGAACTGCTGCTCCATGTCGCCCAGCGGCGCGCCCCGGTTCCACCACAGCGACGGGCTCGCCGAGAGGTAGTACTGGAACGCGGCGGGCCGGGTGTACAGGCTGCTCAGCACGAACAGCCCACCCAACGAATGGCCCCACAGCGCCTGCTGCTGGCGGTCGATGTTGGCGCGCCTCTCCACCTCCGGCTTGATCCGCCGTTCGATCAGGTCCTGGAACGCGAACGCGCCCCCGCCGACCACCGTCGGCGTGCCATCCTCATCGTCGGCGCGGTCGATCCATGCGGTGTAATCGGTGGTGCGCGCCGGCGAATCGATGCGCAGGTCGTTGTCATAACCGATGAACACCAGCACCGGCGCGGCCTTGGCCGCGAGTTCGGCAAGCAGCGGCTGGTCCATCACCATCGCCGCCGCGTTGCCATCGAGCATGTACAGCACCGGTGCCGGCACCTTGCCGCTTCGCACGGGAATACCGACGTTGACCTGCCAGCGGCGCTGCCCGTCCGGGCTGTCCAGGGTAAATCGCTCGAAGCGGTAGCGCTCGGCCTTCTGCACGAAGATCGTCTCGCCTACCCGCTGCTGCGGATTGCGCTGCTGCGCCGACGCACTCGGCATCGCGCAGGCCAGGCTGAGCATCAGGCCGGCCAGCGGCAGCAGGGCGGACGATCGGCGGCGGGCCGCGAAGGACAACGTCATGGGTACTCAGGGGCAGCGGCGTGGCGCCGCACAGCCCGCTTCACAGGGGGACGACGCAGTCTACCCTAAATGCGAATGCTTATCACATAGATCAATGGGCAGGCGCCGTCGAGGCCGCTTCATTCCTTGCAGTTGCGCCGCGCGTCGCCGACCGTCGCCACCGCGCCCTGCGCACTACTGGAAAACCAGCCCTTCAGCGACATGTCCGCCGGCAAGGACGCCGGGCGCTCGCCGTCGGCGATCACCAGTTCACGCCAGGCGCCCACCGGTTCGAGCTCGGCCAGGCGCGCCGCGCGATCGTCGTCGGTGCTGAAGGTTGCCGCCGGGTCCGGGGTGTGCGGCGTGGCACCGTTCGAGGTTTTGACCGTCCGCACCTGCAGCCCCTGTCCCGCCACCTGACGGGTGGTGATGTCGAACTGTTCGCGGCCATAGGCCCAGGCGTTGCTGCCGGTCGAGGACACCGGCGCGGCGGACGCCGGCAGCTGCCAGCCCTCGCCGATCACGCCCTGCACCATCGCCACGCCGGTCAGCG
>NZ_JBFULO010000241.1:0-5643 GCF_054049855.1 Stenotrophomonas sp. P5_B8
ACGATGGCCTTGAAGCCACGGATGGTGTCCTTCAGCGACACGTACTTGCCCGGCGAGCCGGTGAACACTTCGGCCACGTGGAACGGCTGGCTGAAGAAGCGCTCGATCTTGCGGGCGCGGGTCACGGCCTGCTTGTCTTCTTCGGACAGTTCGTCCATGCCCAGGATGGCGATGATGTCCTTCAGTTCCTTGTACTTCTGCAAGGTCTGCTGGACGCGCTGGGCGGTGTCGTAATGCTCGTGGCCGATGACCAGCGGATCCATCTGGCGGCTGGTCGAATCGAGCGGATCCACGGCCGGGTAGATACCCAGCGAGGCGATCGAACGCGACAGGGTCACGGTCGAGTCCAAGTGGGCGAACGTGGTGGCCGGCGACGGATCGGTCAAGTCATCGGCGGGCACGTAGACGGCCTGGATCGAGGTGATCGAGCCATTCTTGGTCGAGGTGATGCGCTCCTGCAGGACGCCCATTTCCTCGGCCAGGGTCGGCTGGTAGCCCACGGCCGACGGCATACGACCCAGCAGTGCCGACACTTCGGTACCGGCCAGGGTGTAGCGGTAGATGTTGTCCACGAACAGCAGCACGTCCTTGCCCTTGCCGTTCTCGTCCTTCTCGTCGCGGAAGTACTCGGCCATGGTCAGGCCGGTCAGGGCGACGCGCAGACGGTTGCCCGGCGGCTCGTTCATCTGGCCGTACACCATCGCGACCTTGTCCAGGACGTTGGAGTCCTTCATCTCGTGGTAGAAGTCGTTGCCCTCACGGGTACGCTCACCCACGCCGGCGAACACGGACAGACCGCTGTGCGCCTTGGCGATGTTGTTGATCAGTTCCATCATGTTGACGGTCTTGCCGACGCCGGCGCCGCCGAACAGGCCGACCTTGCCGCCCTTGGCGAACGGGCACATCAGGTCGATGACCTTGATGCCGGTTTCCAGCAGCTCGGTCGCCGGGGACTGGTCTTCGTACGACGGGGCGGCACGATGGATTTCCCAGGTATCACTGGCGGCCACCGGGCCGGCTTCGTCGATCGGACGGCCCAGCACGTCCATGATGCGGCCCAGGGTGCCTGCGCCGACCGGCACCGAGATGGCGCGTTCGGTGTTGGTGGCAACCAGGTTGCGCTTCAGGCCGTCGGTGGAGCCCAGCGCGATGCAACGGACCACGCCGTCACCCAGCTGCTGCTGCACTTCCAGTGTGATTTCGGTGTTGTCCACCTTCAGCGCGTGGTACACCCTCGGCACCGACTCGCGGGGGAATTCGACGTCGACGACGGCGCCGATGATCTGAACGATCTTGCCCTGACTCATTGCTGCAATCCTCTAATGTGTGCTTTGACTGTGCGCGTCAGACTGCTGCCGCGCCGCCGACGATTTCGGAGATTTCCTGGGTGATCGCTGCCTGGCGGGCCTTGTTGTAGACCAGCTGCAGGGTTCCGATCAGCTTGTTCGCGTTGTCACTGGCCGACTTCATCGCGACCATGCGGGCTGCATGCTCGGACGCGACGTTTTCCAGCACGGCCTGGTACACCAGCGACTCGACGTAACGCGTCATCACGTGCTCGAGCACGGTCGCGGCGTCGGGTTCGTACAGGTAGTCCCAGTCGTGGTGCGCGACCTGCTTCTCAGCGGCCGGCAACGGCAGCAGCTGGTCGAAGCTGGCCTTCTGCGTCATCGTGTTGATGAAGCGGTTGTAGACCAGGTACACGCGATCGACCTTGCCTTCGGTGAAGGCATCGAGCATCACCTTGATCACGCCGATCAGCTGCTCCAGGTGCGGCACGTCGCCCATGTGGGTAACGCTACCGACCATGTTGACCTTGATCCGGCGGAAGAAGGTCGATGCCTTCTGGCCCACGGTCACCACGTCGATCTCGGCGCCCTTGTCCTGGTACTGGCGAACCTCGCCCAGCATCTTGCGGAACAGGTTGTTGTTCAGGCCACCGGCCAGGCCACGGTCGGAGGAGATCACGATGTAACCGACCCGCTTGACCTCGTCACGCTGGACCAGGAACGGATGCTGGTAATCGGTGCTGGCCTGGGCCAGGTGACCGATCACCTGCTTCATCGCCTGCGCATACGGGCGCGAGGTCTTCATCCGCTCCTGCGCCTTGCGGATCTTGGAGGCCGAGACCATCTCCAGCGCACGGGTCACCTTGCGGGTGTTCTGCACGCTCTTGATCTTGGTTTTGATTTCGCGACCGCTAGCCATCTCTTATTCCCGTGGCGCGGGGCACATGCCCCGCGTTTGACGTAGAGCGGAGCGTTGCTCCGCTGCTTTCAAGCCCAGCGGAGCAACGCTCCGCTCTACAGGACCGGTATTACCAGCTGCCGGTGGTCTTGAACTCGGAGATGCCCTGCTTGAAGGCAGCTTCGATCTCGTTGTCCCAACCGCCGGTGGCGTTGATCTTGTTGATCAGCTCGCCCTGGGTGTTGGCGAAGTGGGCGTGCAGGCCCTCTTCCAGTGCCAGCAGCTTGTTGACCGGCACGTCGTCGAGGTAACCCTCGTTGACGGCGTAGATCGACAGCGCCTGGTTGGCGATCGACATCGGGGCGTACTGCTTCTGCTTCATCAGCTCGGTGACGCGCTGACCGCGCTCAAGCTGCTTGCGGGTGGCTTCGTCCAGGTCCGAGGCGAACTGCGCGAACGCAGCCAGCTCGCGGTACTGCGCCAGCGAGATACGGATGCCGCCGGACAGCTTCTTGATGATCTTGGTCTGGGCCGCACCACCGACGCGCGACACCGAGATACCGGCGTTCACGGCCGGGCGGATGCCGGAGTTGAACAGATCGGTTTCCAGGAAGATCTGGCCGTCGGTGATGGAGATCACGTTGGTCGGCACGAAGGCCGAGACGTCGCCGGCCTGGGTTTCGATGATCGGCAGCGCGGTCAGCGAGCCGGTCTTGCCTTTGACGGCACCGTTGGTGAACTTCTCCACATACTCTTCGGACACGCGGGCAGCGCGCTCGAGCAGGCGGGAGTGCAGGTAGAACACGTCACCCGGGTAGGCTTCGCGGCCCGGCGGGCGCTTCAGCAGCAGCGAGATCTGGCGGTAGGCAACGGCCTGCTTGGACAGATCGTCGTACACGATCAGCGCGTCTTCGCCGCGGTCCATGAAGTACTCGCCCATGGTGCAGCCCGAGTAGGCGCTGATGTACTGCATCGCGGCCGATTCGGACGCGGTCGCAGCAACCACCACGGTGTGCGCCAGGGCGCCGTTCTCTTCCAGCTTGCGCACGATGTTGGCCACGGTCGAGGCCTTCTGGCCGATCGCGACGTACACGCACTTGATGCCGGTGGTCTTCTGGTTGATCACCGCATCGATGGCCAGGGCGGTCTTGCCGGTCTGGCGGTCACCGATGACCAGCTCGCGCTGGCCGCGGCCGATCGGGATCATCGAGTCGACGGACTTGTAACCGGTCTGCACCGGCTGGTCGACCGACTTGCGCCAGATCACGCCCGGGGCAACGCGCTCCACCGGCGCAGTGGCCTTGGCGGCGATCGGGCCCTTGCCGTCGATCGGCTCGCCCAGCGCGTTGACCACGCGGCCGAGCATTTCCGGACCGACCGGCACTTCCAGGATGCGGCCGGTGGTCTTGGCGACGTCGCCTTCGCGCAGGTGCTCATAGGCACCCAGCACCACGGCGCCGACCGAGTCGCGCTCCAGGTTCAGTGCCAGGGCGAAGGTGTTGTTCGGCAGTTCGATCATTTCGCCCTGCATCACGTCGGCCAGACCGAAGATGCGCACGATGCCGTCGGACACGCTGGTCACGGTGCCTTCGTTGCGCGATTCCGCGGCCAGCTTGACCTTCTCGATGCGGTTCTTGATCAGTTCGCTGATTTCGGAGGGGTTGAGCGTGGTTGCCATCGTCAAGTCCTAGTGCCGGCGATCACGCCGGACGTTAAATGAATTCAGTTAGCGAGCGCGGTCTGCAGGCGCGACAGCTTGCCCTTGAGCGAGCCATCGATGACCACATCGCCGGCGTCGATCACGGCACCGCCGATCAGCGAGGCATCGACCGCGGTCGTCACGTCCACCTCGCAGCCGAAGCGCTTGCGCAGCGCGGCCTTGATGGCGTCCAGTTCGGCGCCGGACAGGTCGGTGGCCGAGGTCACCGTGGCCTTGACCACGTGCTCGGCTTCAGCGCGCAGCTGGGCGTACATGCCGGCGATTTCCGGCAGCAGCGGCAGACGGTGCGCACCGGCCAGGATGGCCAGGAAGCGACCGAAGGTCTCGCTGGACGATTCCGGGGCCAGCAACGCGACGGCTTCGCCGCGGTCCAGTTCCGGGTTCGACAGCAAGGCCGCCACGCGCGGGTCGGCGGCTACGTGGGCGGAGAACGCAAGCGCGTCCGACCACGGCGCGAACGTGCCTTCGTCGCGCGCGGTCGCGAACGCGGCGCGGGCATACGGGCGTGCAAGCGTGAGGGCCTGGCTCATCGATCAGATCTCCGATGCCAGCTCGTCGAGCAGCGCCTTGTGGGCGTTGGCATCGATTTCGCGCTTGAGCAGCTTTTCGGCACCGCTCACCGCCAGCGCGGACACCTGCTTGCGCAGATCCTCACGGGCACGGTTGGCGGCAGCCTCGATTTCAGCGTGGGCCAGATCTTTCTGGCGGTTCGCTTCGGCGATGGCTTCATTCTTGGCGGCTTCAACGATCTGATTGGCGCGCGCGTGGGCCTGGTCGATGATCTCGTTGGCCTTGCCGCGTGCATCCTTCAGTGCTTCGTTGACCTTTTCCTGCGCCTGGGCCAGATCCTTCTGGCTGCGGTCGGCAGCGGCGAGGCCTTCAGCGATCTTCTGCTGACGCTCTTCGATGGCATTCATCAGCGGCGGCCAGATCTTGGTCGCGATGATCCAGATCAGACCGGCGAACGCCAGTGCCTGGGCAACGAGGGTAAAACCGATTTCCATGGGGTTCGCTCAATCTGGGGTGATGGGGTGGTTGCGCCGCCTGCGGCGGCGCAGCCGTTCCTTCATCCGCGATCAGGCGCACGCGGCGCCTGATCGTTCGCTTTCAATGGATCAGCCAGCAACCAGCTTGGCCTGGTCCAGCAGCGCCTGCGACAGCGGGTTGGCGAAGGCCAGCAGCAGGCCGACGGCGACCGAGATGATGAACGCGGCGTCGATCAGGCCGGCGGTGATGAACATGCGGACCTGCAGGACCGGGATCAGTTCCGGCTGGCGAGCGGCCGACTCCAGGAACTTACCGGACATGATGGCCAGACCGAGACCGGCACCCAGCGCGGCCAAGCCGATCATGATGCCGACGGCGAGGGCGGTGGAGCTCTGAATCTGGGCGAAGTTGGTCAGGACGGCGAAGTACATGGTTATCTCCAGGAACTTAAGTTGCTAAGGGTAATGAAACGGATGAAGGGTGAAGCGAAACTCAGTGACTGTCTTCCGACAGGCTCAGGTACACGATCGACAGCATCATGAAGATGAAAGCCTGCAGCGGAATCACCAGCAGGTGGAACAGCATCCAGCCCAGGCCGAATGCGCCGCCCGCGATGGCACCGGCAATGCCGGCACCGCCCAGCACCCAGATCAGCAGGAAGACGATTTCGCCGCCGAACATGTTGCCGAACAGTCGCATCGCCAGCGAGATCGGCTTGCTGAGCCACTCGACGATGTTGAGGATGAGGT
>NZ_JBFULO010000242.1:0-5641 GCF_054049855.1 Stenotrophomonas sp. P5_B8
CCCTCGGAGTGCGGCCCCTCACCGACTTGTCTGCCAACGCTGCGGCCCTTTAGGTGTGCTGGCCGCGCGGCGAACGATGGCTGCGGCTAACACAGGGGCTGAAGTCAAGCGGCAATTTCAATCTCCCGGCCGGTGAAACGCTTTGGAGGATGTTGTGAAAGCGGGTTTTGGTATGCGATGGATGCGACTCAACCGAAAACCAGAAAAGAACAAAGTCGGTAGGCATGTCGCAACTTAACGAGCAGGATCAACCTTGATGAATTGGTTCAAAAATCTAAGAATTTCCCAGAAATTGATGCTGGCCTTCGCGGTGACCACCGCCATGACGTTGGCCTTGGGCGTGTTTACGGTCATTCGCGCCTCCCAGTCCAAGCAGGAGCTGTCGCGTATTGCAACAGTGTGGGCGCCCGGCAACTATGCCATAGGTGAAATGCGTGCGCAGTTGGGCGACCTCCGGATCTACGAGATATCCCAAGTTAACGAAATCGCCTCCCCTCAGGTGGTGTCAGAGTATGAGGGGCGAATCAAGGCAAGTAAGGCCAAGATCGACGAGCTAGTGCTTCAATACCAGGCGTCTTTCGCGAACAAGGAAGACGAGGCGTTGTTCAACCCTGTCATGCAATCGTTGGCGGAATACTTCGCCATGCATGACACGCTTCGCGACGCCGTGGTCGCCGGCGATGTCGAAGAGGCCAAGCGGATTTCCAACACCGAGTCCCGTGCCAAGCGCGTCGCCTTGTTCAAGAACATGGAGAAGGTCAGCGAATACAACCTCGACGGAATGAAGACCGAGCTGGCTACGAACGCGGCCAGCTTGGATAGGCTGATGTCCATCACCGCCGTAGTTGTACTGGTGCTTTGTGTGGTTGCCAGCGTTCTGGGCTGGGCAATCAGCCGTTCGGTAACCCGCCCAATTGGTCAAGCACTTGAGGCCATTCGTAACGTCGCGAAGGGCAATCTGGCTGTGCGCACCGACTACTACAGCCGGGACGAAGCAGGTCAAATGCTGGTATCCCTGCGCGAGATGGTCACAACTTTGGATCGGTTCTCCAGCGACACCAAGGTGATGATCAAGAAGCATGAATCCGAAGATATCTCGCATCGTATTCCTGAAGACCTGCCGGGGGTGTATGGTGAACTAGCCAAGGGCATGAACACCATGGTATTCGAGCACCTCAATGCCATCTTGGATGCCGTTGCGGTGCTCAACGAGTACGCTGCGGGCGACCTGCGCCGGGATGCGCGCCGACTGCCTGGCTCGCGAGCTTTGCTTCACGAATCCATGGACGCAGCCAAGGCTAGCCTCCTGGCCATCAACACGGAGGTCAAGCGCTTGGCGGTTTCGGCCGCCGACGGCGACTTCTCGGCTCGTGGCGACTCGTCCGTGTTTCAGCATGACTTTGCCATCATGGTGGGCGACCTCAATCGCTTGATGGAGACTGCGGACCACAGTTTGGAGGCAGTTTCCAACTTGCTCCGTGCAATTGCGTCGGGTGACCTGACGCAGCGTATGGAAGGGGACTTCCGAGGGGTGTTCGCCACCATGAGCGAGGACGCAAACGCAACCATCGCGCAGCTGACAGGCATGGTTTCGCGCATTCAAGTTGCGTCTTCGGCGATCAATACCGCCTCGTCGGAGATTGCGTCCGGCAATGATGATCTGTCGCGCCGCACCGAGCAGCAGGCGGCAAACCTGGAGGAGACGGCTGCGTCCATGGAAGAGCTTACTTCGACGGTCCGGCAGAACGCCGAACATGCCCGACAGGCCAGTGCGCTGGCGAGTGGGGCGTCCGAGGTTGCGGGGCAGGGCGGTGGCGTAGTCAGCCAGGTGGTCGTGACCATGGCTGAGATCGAAGCATCTTCGCGTCGGATTGGCGACATCATTTCGGTCATTGACGGCATCGCGTTCCAGACCAACATACTGGCCCTTAACGCTGCCGTGGAGGCCGCGCGCGCGGGCGATCAGGGAAGGGGGTTCGCCGTCGTCGCATCGGAGGTCCGAAACCTTGCTCAGCGCTCAGCGTCTGCCGCCAAAGAAGTCAAGGCCTTGATCGAGGATTCGGTAGCCAAGGTTGCCCATGGATCTGAACTTGCAGATCAGGCGGGTCAGACAATGACGGAGATCGTCAGCTCGGTGGCGGAAGTTTCGAGCATCATCGACGAGATCTCCGCAGCGTCCCAGGAGCAGGCTTCGGGGATCGAGCAGGTGAACCAAGCCGTGGCGCAGATGGACGAAACGACGCAGCAGAACGCGGCGCTTGTGGAGGAGGCAACGGCAGCCGCCCGTGCAATGGAAGATCAGTCGGTTCAGCTGGCAGATGCCGTGTCGGTCTTTAGGCTGGAAACTGGTGGCGATCCTCGCTCTCCGAGTAAAGAAGCGGGAAATGAAGCGAAACATTGTGGAGCACGTGCTGCGGCTACCGCCCTGCGCGTCAAGCTTCCCAACGGTGCTTCTCCTGCTGCTAATTCTAGAAGCCCGAACCCAGTTCTGGCCGCTGCAGAGACGACGCATTGGCAAGAGTTTTGATGGAGGCGGTTTGCCAGTTCTAAATTTGGTTTGACTTGGACTCGTCCTTTGGCAGGGTGGATGAGGGCGAGCCCGGGCAGGCTGAAAGGCATGCTTGATCGTCTTCCTTGCTAAGCTTTTCGGGGGGGGACCTCCTCCAGAGCGTCGGCCGGGGTCAGCCGCTAGTGCAGCTGGCCATGGTCCGGCGGACGGTGCGCGATGGATACCAGCAACGCTTTAGGGAGACGCACGTTGCCGAGCGTAGCGTTGCCGCCCATTCTTCAGGGCCTACTGGGTAAGCTGCGCGTAGAGCACCAAAAGCATCATGGGAAGAGTGCTTAGCGCCGTGATCGCCCAAAACGCGCCCAGCACGGTCAATGGCGTCATGATCCACCACTGCCACCAAGTGAACCCATGATCGCGTTGCCGAGCCTCCCAGGCTGCTGCAGGGTGAAACCGTTCTACCTTCCGCGTTCCTCGCCGGGCCATCAGCGGCCCGACAATGAACCCGAAAGGTCCCATGAAGAGCAGGGACAGCGAATACCACCAGAAGAACCGGTTTCGTGGGGTCATCAGCCTTCGCTGGTTCACCTGAGAGGTCGCAATTGCAGGTGTGGGAATGGTGGTCATTGGGCGTGAGCCCTCCAAGTGTCGCCGGTCTTGGCATACCGAAGGTTTTTGTCGACCGGCAGCGGCACTCGGTTGCCCATCATGTCCAGGACCACGGTGCCGCGGGTATCGCAGCGGTAGCCGTCCGTGGCCTCGGCCCGCTTGCAACCGGTCAGGGTGAATCCTTCGATGGTGATGACAGGCGCTGAGGCGCTCTGGGCCATGAGGTCGGCCAAGGCCTGCCGGGCCTCCGCCGCGGACGGCTTGCCGCTGCAGGCGGTCAGCGTGAGGGCCGCCGCAGCGGCCAAAGTCCATGCTTTCATCGCTTCTATTCCTTTGGATGGGCTCTTCGGCCCTGGTGGTTAGCGGTCGCGGTTGCCATCGGGCTGGAACCCGGCGATCCACATGCGGCCATCCCTAAATGGGGTGAGGATCCCGCTGGGGCCGGGATGGAGGTCCGTGGTCTGGATGAAGCCAGAGACCCATGCCACCCGAAGGGCCACCTCAACGGCTCGGTCGGACACACCCGGGCGGCTTACGTTGACCACAAAGGGCTGGCTGGGCGGATTAGGACCGGTCGAGCGGCCGGCCCCGGTGTTGGGCTTGCCCGCAGGCACTCGAATGCCCGTCAGCGTGTCCCGCCCCTTCCAGAGGGCCGACGTGTTGAGCTCCGCTGTATCGCCCAGGTCATCCGTCTCCGTCAGTGGGGCATCGGAGCAGGTTCGGAAGCTCTCGGTGGTCGACGCAGTCGGGCTTGTCCAAATCCTGGCCTCAATGGTCCAACACGGCAGGGAAGCACCCCATTCCTGGATGGTCAGCGCCACCCTCGGCCAATCAAGCTTCCCAAGCTGAGCCTGTTGGTGGTTGTCCGCCCTGAAGAGGTTGGGCAGCTTGCCAGCTCCACTGAGAGGCGTGTAGGCGGCTCCCAAGCCGTTCGAGCGTCCAGGGGGCGCCCGGTTCGTGGGGGAGGAATTGACGCCGATGGCCTGCTGCCCGGCGTCCTTGAGGCTGGTCCCAAGCTGACGGAAGAAGCCGGGCTTGTTCGGAGCCGCCGGCACCTCTTCCTGGGCGAGGGCGGGGAGGGAGAAAGACAGTGCAAGGAGCGAGGCGACCGCTCCGTGTCGTGAGTGCTTCATATGCAGCCCCTGTAGACCGCCAACCCGGCGGCATTTACGATAATCGCAGATGTGCAACCGAGTTCCAACCGTCAAACTGAGAGGGAATTCAGCTGTGGTGCAAGTTTTCGGATGCCGCAACCCAAGACGCCCTCGACGATCTACGGCAAACGACTGCGCAGTGCGCGGATTGCTCGAGGCTGGACGCAGGCACAACTGGCCGAGCGCATTGGGATGGTGGACTCAGTCTCTGGGGCGACCCGAGTGAGCCGCTACGAGACCGGGCAGCACGACCCGGACCCGGCTACGTCTGAGGCGTTGGCAAAAGCGCTCGGTTTGCCGGTCGCGTATTTCCACGCGACATCAGACGTGTTGGCCGAGGTGATCTTGCTCGTGAGCAAGCTGCCGTTGGCCAAGCAAAGGGAGGCCCTCGAGAAGCTCAAGGAGTTTGCTGGCAAGACCAAGGGCTGAGGTTCGCCCGCTCGCGGCTTTTTGCAGCGGGATCGATTAAAAGGCTTGCGTCGTGACCCACCTCCCTCGGCCTTGCATACGGCTTGGGCGGGTGTTGCCTCAAGAAACCCCTAGGTGCCGCCGTTAGTCGATGAGGCGCCGGGGAACGGTCCCGCAAGAAGGGCATCGTCGGGCCCATGAGCGGTAGTCTTCAGTTCGTGGGCTGAGCGAAGTTGTATCTGTGACAATCAATAGGGAGCGTCGGATGGACATGGAAGCAAGAGCTGAAATATCGGGCTGGGGCAAGGCATACGCGAGAAACCCCGATTTCAAAGCGATCTTCGACGAGATGCACGAGGCCTTGGACGGATTGCCTCCGCCCCTTCACGCCAGAGGGCAAGAGCTTCCGTTCCCCCAGCTTCATCACGCATGCCTTGGCGCAGATCTGCACCTGGTGGCCGCCCTCTTGGATGCCGGTATTGCGGCCGACGCATACCCCTGCACCGAAGACGAAGACGACGAGCCGGCTTTGGTGTGGCTCGCTCGAGACGACCTCTTGAACACTGACGAAAAGATCAGGCTCGCGACCCTGTTGCTCGACCGCGGGGCGGACGTCAATGAAGGTGATCCGCTGGAACACGCCAAGGAGGCCGACCAGACGCAGTTCGTTGCTTTTCTGTTGAGCCGTGGAGCAGGGTGACCACGTGGTTGCTCAACTTTGCGCAGGAGCTGTTGTTGCTGTCTAGGGCGGGCTCCCTCCCAGATGAGCGGGCATTGCTGGCAGCGACGGTGAGGCTCTTGGACAGGCGCCTCGCACGTCATGCACAGGGGCGTTCAGCGGTAGCATCGCCGGAGGTGCTGGAGCTACCCGCATGGGCTTGCGGGCAGCAGCCAGCGGCCCCTGGCTTAACGATCCGCCCTCCTACGGCGATAGCTGACCACCCGATCGCGCCCCTCGCCC
>NZ_JBFULO010000243.1:0-5612 GCF_054049855.1 Stenotrophomonas sp. P5_B8
GAGCAGCGGCGCGGTGACCATGAAGATGATCAGCAGCACCAGCATAACGTCGATGTACGGCACGACGTTGATTTCGGATTTGAGCTTGCGGCGCTTGCGGCGGCCGAGGGCAGCAGTCATGGCAGGGTCCTTGTGCTGGGGCGCTTACTCGTCGCCCGCGCTCTGGCGCTGCAGAATCGAGCTGAACTCTTCTGCGAAGGTTTCAAAACGGACCGACATGCGCTCCACGCGGGTGGTGAAGCGGTTGTAGGCCCACACGGCCGGGATCGCCACGAACAGGCCGATGGCGGTGGCGAACAGGGCTTCGGAGATGCCCGGCGCGACCGAGGCGATGCCAGCCTGTTCACCGCTGTTGATCATGTCGTGCATGGTCACCATGATGCCGAACACGGTACCGACCAGACCCACGTAGGGCGCGGTGGAGCCGATGTTGGCCAGCAGTTCCAGGCTGCGTTCCATCTGGTCCACTTCACGGGTGTAAGTGGTGCGCATGGCGCGCTGGGCGCCTTCAAGCTGGGCACGACCGTCCAGCCGGCGCTTGTCGCGCAGGCGGGTGAATTCGCGGAAGCCGGCTTCGAAGATCGCCTCCAGGCCGCCCACCTTGCGGTTGCGGTCGGTGGCCGAGCTGTACAGCTTGCCCAGGTCCGCACCGGACCAGAAGCGGCTTTCGAACTCGTCGGCCTCGCGGTTGGCGGCGTTGAACACGCGCGCCTTGCGGAAGATGATCACCCAGCTGATGAACGACCCGGCCAGCAGCAGCAGCACGATGATCTTCACCGGCAGGCTGGCCTTGATCATCAGGTCCAGGTAATTGATGCCACCGCCATGCGCGGCCTGCGCGACAGTCTGCGCCGCGGCGCTGGTGACTTCCTGCGGCAGCGCTTCGGTCACCGTGGCCTGCAGGGCCAGGAGCATTGCGATCATCCGTTGTTCCTCACTGTGCGGATACTTGAAGTTCGTAGGGTTTCAACGCGGCGAGGAGAGCATCGTCCATGCCACGTGGTTTGAAAGTGGAGGCATCCAATGCCGCGATCCTGACCTGGGCAGTCAGCAGCGTTTCATCGCCGCGACACACGCGCTGGTCGAACACCATGCTGGCGCGCTTGCACTGCACCAGCGTGGCGGTCACGTCCAGCGCATCGTCCAGCCGCGCCGGCTTGAGAAAATCCAGGGTCATCGCGCGGACCGCGAACACCATGCCGTGGTCGGTACGCGTACGCTCCTGGCCAAAGCCCAGCGCCCGCATCCATTCGGTTCGTGCGCGTTCCATGAAGGCCACATAGCGCGCGTGGTAGACCACCCCGCCAGCGTCGGTATCTTCCCAGTAGATGCGTGTCGGCCAACTGAACCGGGGATCAACCGCCATCGATGCTCTCCGCGAACAGGTCCGCCGGCGGGTTCTTCGGCTTGAGCCCCATGTGCCGGTACGCCTTGTGCGTGCACATGCGGCCGCGCGCGGTGCGGATCAGGAAGCCCTGCTGGATCAGGTAGGGCTCGACCACGTCTTCCAGCGTGCCCCGCTCTTCGGACAGCGCCGCGGCCAGCGATTCGATCCCCACCGGACCACCATCAAAGTAGTCGACCATGGTCCGCAGCATGCGCCGGTCCAGCTCGTCGAAGCCTTCCGGGTCCACCTTGAGCATCTGCATGGCCGCCTGCGCCACGTCCTGGTCGATATGCCCGGCGGCCTTGACCTGGGCGTAGTCGCGGACCCGGCGCAGCAGCCGGTTGGCGATACGCGGGGTGCCGCGTGAGCGCCGCGCGATCTCGGCCGCGCCGTCGGCGGTGCAGTCGATGTTGAGGATCGCCGCCGAGCGCCGCACGATCTTGGTCAGCTCTTCGGGGGTGTAGAACTCCAGCCGGTGCACGATACCGAAACGGTCGCGCAGCGGCGCGGTCAGCAGTCCGGCACGGGTGGTGGCCCCGATCAGGGTGAACGGCGGCAGGTCGATCTTGATCGAGCGGGCTGCAGGGCCGTCGCCGATCATGATGTCGATCTGGAAGTCYTCCATCGCCGGGTACAGCACTTCTTCCACCACCGGCGACAGGCGGTGGATTTCGTCGATGAACAGCACATCGTGCGGCTGCAGGTTGGTCAGCAGCGCGGCCAGGTCGCCGGCCTTTTCGATCACCGGCCCGGACGTCACACGCAGGGCCACGCCCAGCTCGTTGGCGATCACATGGCTCAAGGTGGTCTTGCCCAGCCCCGGCGGTCCGAAGATCAGCACGTGGTCGAGCGCGTCGCCACGGGCCTTGGTCGCCTCGATATAGATCGACAGCTGCTCGCGCACCGGCGCCTGGCCCAGGTAATCGGCCATGCGCTTGGGGCGGATGCTGGCGTCGGTGCCCTCGTCTTCCCGGGTGGCGCCGGCACCGATGATGCGGTCGTCTGTCATTCGGCAATTATGCGGCAAAAGGAGCGCAATCCGCGCCCCGGTAGTGCCGGCCGCTGGCCGGCTCCACGCGTAGCGCCGGGCTCTGCCCGGCAACAGCCAAGGCAGCAGCCGACGTACTGGGAGACGGCGGAGTGGGTCCGGCTGCGGGAGACGCTGCAAGTACGTCCCTGTAAGCTCGGTCGCCGCATCCATGCGGCTCACGCCCCCGCAACCGGACCCACCCCGCCTTCGCCAACACGCCGTGCRCCGCCAGGCAAGCAAAGCCGTGACATCTTTCTCCACCGCTCGCGCCAACCGTCTGGAGGAGAGCCCCCTTGGTGTTCAAGGGGGCGCGCCGAAGGCGGGGGGATAAGGTGGAATGCGCGGAACGCCGGCGCCAACGGCGACTGCGTTTCAAGGGGGCGCGCCGAAGGCGCGGGGATCAGGTGGAATGCGCCCGGGTCCCAAGGTTTGCGAAGCAAACCTTGGGCCGCAGGTGGCGATCTGACGGAGTCAGATCTCCACCTGCGCCCCCAGCTCTACCAGCCGGTTGCCCGGAATCCGGAAGAAGCCGGTCGCCGGGGCCGCGTTCCGGTGCATCAGCGCGAACAGCTTGTCGCGCCAGATCGGCATGCCGCGATTGGCCGTGGCCACGATCGTCTCGCGGCTGGCGAAGAAGGTCGTGTCCATCGGGTCGAAGTAGATCCCGCCGTGGTCGCACGAGCGCATCAGCGCCAGCGGCACGTCCGGGGTCTCCATGAAGCCGAAGCGCACGTAGATCCGGTAGAACTCATCGCCCACCGACTCGATCTTCAGGCGCTGGCCCTCTGGCGCATACGGCACCGGCAGGGTCACCACGTGCAGGAACACATTGCGCTCGTGCAGCACCTTGTTGTGCTTGAGGTTGTGCATCAGCGCATGCGGGGCCACGGTCGGGTCGGCGGTCAGGAACACCGCCGTGCCCGGCACGCGTACCGGCGGGGCCAGCATCAGCCCGGGCAGGAAGGTATCGATGCGGATACCGTCCTTGCGGATCTCATCGCGCAGCAGTTCGCGGCCCCGCCGCCAGGTGCGCATCATCGTGAACAGCACGATGCCCAGCACCACCGGGAACCACGCGCCCTGCAGCAGCTTGGCGCCGTTGGCGATCACAAAGCCCAGGTCGATGATGAAGAAGATCACGCACAGCGGAATGATCCAGTACCGCGAGGTCGGCCACAGCGCGCGCGCCACCAGCGCCAGCAGCAGGGTATCGATGAGCATGGTCGCCGACACCGAGATGCCGTAGGCCACGGCCAGGTTGGACGAGCTGCGGAAGGCCAGCACCAGCCCGATCACCATCACCGCGATGCCCCAGTTGATGCCCGGGATGTAGATCTGGCCGATGGTGTCGTGGGAGGTGTGGGTAATGCGCATGCGCGGGATGTAGCCCAGCTGCATGGCCTGGCGCGACACCGAGAACGCCCCGGTGATCACCGACTGCGAGGCGATCACCGCGGCCATGGTGGCCAGGATGATCATCGGGTACAGCGCCCAGTCCGGCACCGCCTCGAAGAACGGGTTCTTCACCGCTTCGGGATTGTTGAGCACCAGCGCGCCCTGCCCCAGGTAATTCAGCACCAGGCACGGCAGCACGAAGAAGTACCAGGCGTGGCGGATCGGCTTGGCCCCGAAGTGGCCCATGTCCGCGTACAGCGCCTCGCCACCGGTCACGGCCAGCACCACTGCACCGAGGATGAAGATGCCGTGCCAGCCATGTTCCATGAAGAAGCGCAGCGCCCACATCGGGTTGAACGCCTTGAGCACCTCGGGCGCATCGACGATGTTCCAGATGCCGATGGCGGCCAGCGAAATGAACCAGATCGAGGTGATCGGCCCGAACAGCTTGCCGATCTTCTCGGTGCCAAAGCGCTGTACGGCAAAGACCGCCAGCAGCACCACCACGGTGATCGGCACGATGAACGCATGCAGGCCCGGCGCGGCTACCTCCAGGCCCTCGACCGCACCCAGCACCGAAATGGCCGGGGTGATCACCCCGTCTCCGAAGAACAGCGAGGCGCCGAAGATGCCCAGGATGCCCACCACGTAGGCCGAGCGCGAGCCGTTGCGCAGGGTGCGCTGGGTGAGCGCCATCAAGGCCATGATGCCGCCTTCGCCCTCGTTGTCGGCGCGCATGATGATGGTGACGTACTTGAGCGTGACCACGATGTTCAGCGCCCAGAACGCCAGCGACAGCACGCCCAGCACGGTGTCGTGGTCGCTGCTGAGGCCGTAATGCGGGGAGAAGGCCTCCTTCAGCGTGTACAGCGGGCTGGTGCCGATGTCGCCGAACACCACGCCGATGGCGCCGATGATCAGCGCCATGCCGCCGGCCGCGGGCGCGTGGCCGTGCGCGGCGTGGCCGCTGTCGTGCTGGGTGGGAGAGGTGGACATGAGGCTCCGGGCGGACGCGGTCGGTATCAGGAAGCAGGCAGCGCGCGCGTCAGCGCAGCGCGGCCTGCAGGGCCTTGCGGATGACGGTGGCGACATCGTCGCCGTCGACGTTGGCATCGCGCGCCATGCGCGCGGCCTCGGCCGGCTTGTAGCCCAGCTGCTGCAGCGCCACGGTCGCCTCGGACACCGGGTCGGTGGCCGGCGCGGCACCGGCGATCGGCGCCCCGCCGCCGCCGAAGTTGGCCGCGCGGTCGCGCAGTTCCAGCACCATGCGCTCGGCGGTCTTCTTGCCGATGCCGGGGATGCGGGTCAGCGCGGTGATGTCACCGGCCTGCAGCATGCGGGCGAATTCGTCCACGCTCACCCCGGACAGCACGGCCAGCGCGATCTTGGCGCCGATCCCGCTGACCTTCTGCACATCGCGGAACAGGCGGCGCTCGCCTTCGCGCAGGAAGCCGTACAGCGCAACGCTGTCTTCCTTCTGCGTGTAATGGGTGAACAGGGTGACCTCGCGGCCCAGTTCGGGCAGGTCGTAGAAGGTGCTCATGGGCGCCTCCAGCTCGTAGCCGACGCCATTGACGTCGATGAGCAGCCACGGCGGCGCCTTGTAGGCCACGATCCCGCGCAGACGACCAATCATGCAGTTTTCCTCATTTTCGGCTCCAGGCCATGCGGGCATTGACGCCCAGGCGCTGCGCCGTGGCCCGTACGTGGGCGTGGGTGATGGCCACGRCCAACGCATCGGCGGCGTCGGCCTGCAGCTTGGTTTTCAGGTTGAGCATAAGCCCGACCATGTGTTGGACC
>NZ_JBFULO010000244.1:0-7641 GCF_054049855.1 Stenotrophomonas sp. P5_B8
CAGCAGGGCTGCGCGCGTGCGGTAGATCTGCACCGCCGAAGCGGCCAACAGGAAGTAGGCAAGAAAATGCTCCACCTTGTCGCTGTTCTTGGGCAGGTCCAGCGGCGGCGGCGGAATCAGGCAGACGGTGATGGTCACCGCGATCGCCAGCCACCACAGACCCAGCCAGAAGCGCGGCCAGCGCAGCGGCTTCAACATCCCTGTCATGGTCATCTCAGAGGCGCCAGGTCAGGTCGCCGAGCAGGAACGCGGCCTCGAATTCAACGTCACGCTGGAACCCCATCACCTGGAAGCGCTCGCCCATGCCGGTGGGCAGGGTGAGTTTCTTGACCTGATCACGCAGGCGCACCTTGCCGAACTCGTCCACGCGCGCCTCGGCCTTGGCCAGCAGCGCATCGAGCCCGTTGCCCAGCAGGAAATTGGCCTGGGTGCAGTACCCGGCGATCTCGAACCCGGCACCGGTGCCGGCCTCGGCCAGCGCGGTGAAATCCACCGACGCGGTCAGGTCCTGCAGGCCCGGCCACCGGTAAAGATCGTTGTGCACCTGGTGGCGGTAGAACGCGCGCACCGTGCCGTCGTCGCGTTCGTCCTGGTAATACTCGCCACGCGGGTAGCCATAATCGATGAACAGCATCGCGCCGCGCTGCATGCCGCCGGCCACGGCCTGGATCCAGTACGGCAGCTGCGGCAGCAGTTCGGAACGGTAGCCATCGGCGAACGGCTTCTCACGGTAATGCTCGATGTGGCGCACCGCCGCGCTGAGCATGGCATCGGCCGGTTGCGCGCCACGCACGAAGGCGCCCTGCGCATCCAACTCCACGGTTTCCTCATAGACCATGCCGTCGCGCGCCAGGAAGCGCGGCGTCGGCAGCGCATCGATCACCTCGTTGGCGAACACGATGCCGTCCCAGTCGTCCTCGAACGGGCCGTCCAACCACTCCACCAGTTCGAACACCGGGCCGATCAAGGCCTTTTCCAGACGCTCGCGCTGGCGCTCGCGCAGGTCCGCGCTGGGTTCCAGGATCGCGTAGCGTTCGGGCAGCGCGTCCAGTTCCAGCATGCGCTTGAGCAGCACCTCGGCAAACGCGCCGCTGCCGCCGCCCAGCTCCATGAAGCGCGCCTGCGGGCCCAGTTGCTGCATCACCGGGGCGATCGCATTGGCCACGGTGGCGGCAAACAGCGGGCCCAGTTCCGGGGCGGTGGTGAAATCGCCGGATTCGCCGAACTTGCTGGCACCGGCGCTGTAATACCCCAGTCCCGGCGTATACAGGCTCAGCTCCATGAACCGTGCGAACGGGATGGCGCCGCCGTTGGCAAGGATGTCGGCGCGCAGCGCCGCGGCCAGCTGGTCGCTGTGGGCCAGGGCGTCGGTATCGGGGGTGGGCAGTGGCGAATGCATGAGGCAGGCGATTGCGGTGACAATGCACAGCATAGCCGAGCAGGGAGTACCCCCGATGACCGATACCGCACCCGTCGTGCTGATCACCGGCAGCGCGCGCCGGATCGGCGCGGCGATCGCCCGCCAGTTCCATGCCTGTGGCTGGTCGGTGGTGCTGCACGCGCATACCTCCACCGCCGAGCTGCAGCAGATGGCCTTCGACCTGGACATGCTGCGCCCTGGCAGCGTGCTGGCGCTGCAGGCCGACCTGCGTGACGCCGACGCCATCCCCGATCTGGTCGAGCAGACCGTGGCCCAGTTCGGGCGGCTGGATGCGCTGGTCAACAACGCCTCCAACTTCTACCCCACCCTGCTCGGCCAGATCACCGCCGAACACTGGGACGATCTGTTCGCGGTCAACGCGCGCGCCCCGCTGCTGCTGGCCCAGGCCGCCGCACCGCAGCTGCGCCGGCACCTGGGCTGCATCGTCAACCTGACCGACCTGCACGGCACCCAGCCGATGCGCGACCACCCGGTCTACAGCGCGGCCAAGGCGGCGCTGGAAATGATCACCCGCTCACTCGCGCTGGAACTGGCACCCAAGGTGCGGGTCAATGCGGTGGCCCCCGGCGCGATCCTGTGGCCGGAACAGGGCAAGGACGATTTCGCCCAGCAGGCGCTGCTGCTGCGCACCCCGCTGGCGCGTACCGGCACGGTGGAGGAGATCGCCGAGGCGGTGTACTGGCTGGTGACCGATGCGCCCTTCATCACCGGGCACACGCTGCGCGTGGATGGCGGCCGAACGCTGTCGTAATGCCGGCCGCTGGCCGACGACCAAACGATGCAACCGCCCCGGTAGTGCCGGCCGCTGGCCGGCAACCAGGCGGTGCAGTTCCGGGCGCGGAATGCGCAGGTGGCCCGGGCCTTCCACGATCAGGTCGCCGTAGAACACCACGTCCAGGTCCAGGGTGCGGTCGGAGAAGCGCGGGCCGCTGCGGTCGCGGCCGTGCGCGTCTTCCAGCGCATGCAGCCAGGCATCGAGCGCATCCAGCGGCACATCGGTGTCGATCGCCACCGCATTGTTGAGGAAATCCGGGCCGTCGAAGCCGACTGCGGCGGTACGGTAGGCCGGCGAGACCGCGATCGCGCCGAAGCGCGCGCGCAGCGCATCCACCGCGGCGTGAAGATGCTGTTGCGGCTGCAGGTTGCTGCCCAGGCTCAGGAGCACAGTGGTCATGGTATTCAGCGTGCGTGGGGCGAATCCACACGGGACCAACATGGCCTGCGCATAGAATCGGGGTGCACATCATAGGACACCGACATGACCTATTGCGTCGGCATCGAGGTGGACGAAGGCCTGGTCTTCGCCGCCGATACCCGCACCAACGCGTCGCTGGACGACGTGCGGGTCCATCGCAAGCTGCATGAATTCGAGTTCCCCGGGCAGGCCGCCTTCGTGATCATGGCCGCCGGCAACCTGGCCACCACCCAACTGCTGGTCTCGCGTCTGCGCCGCGACGTGGAGGAAGCGCGCGAGCAGAACCTGCTCGCCTACCGGCACCTGTTCGAGGTGGCCGAGTACGTCGGCCGCGTGCTGGTCGACAGCCAGGTCAAGGCCACCACGCAGGACGCCGGACAGGACGGCATCATGACCCAGGCCACCCTGATCCTGGGCGGGCAGATCGCCGGTGAACAACCGGGCATGTACATGATCTACCCGCTCGGCAATGCGATTTCCGCCTCGCCGGAGACCCCGTTCCTGCAGATCGGCGAATCCAAGTACGGCAAGCCGATCCTGGACCGCATCCTGCGCCCGCAGACGCGGCTGGAAGATGCCGCGCGCACGGCGATCGTGTCGCTGGACTCGACCATCCGCTCCAACCTGTCGGTGGGCCTGCCGGTGGATCTGGTGCTGATCCGCAAGGATGACCTGCGCATCAGCCAGCGCATGCGCCTGGCCGGCGACAGCCCGTTGTATGCGCAGATCCACGGCAGTTGGTCGCACAAGCTGGAGCAGGCGGTAACCACCCTGCCCCGGTTTCCATGGGAAGAGGCCTGAAACCGCAGGGCCGGCCGCTGGCCGGCCACCCGACACTGTGGGGTGCAGGCAGAGCCGGCCAACGGCCGGCACTACCGTGGTCATCCCACCACGATCAGGCCGTCTCCAACGCCTCGGCCACCGAACGGAACACCTGCTGCATTTCCAGCGGCTTGCGCAGCACGTGCACGTTGATCGTCGACGGGAACACCGCCAGTGGCACGGTGACGTCGGCCTCTTCCAGCACCAGCGCCGGCCCGCGGAAGCCCAGCGCGGCCATTTCGCCCAGCAGGTGGCTGGCCGACAACAGCTTGGAACCGGCATCGGCGATCACCAGGGCCGGCATTGCTTCCTGCTGCATCCAGCGCAGCGCCGCGGCGCCGTCGGAGGCCAGCTGCAGGTGGTAGCCCTGGCTGGACAACGCGTTGCCCAGCAGCGACAGACGCGTGGCCTCGCCATCCACCACCAGGATCGACTGCCCGGTGCCGGCGGCAATCGGCTGATCCACCGCCTCGCTGTCGGTGGCCACTTCCTGCATCGGCAGCAGCAGGTCGAAACGCGTCCCGACCCCGACCGTGCTGTCCACGTGGATGCTGCCGTGCACGCCTTCGACGATGCGCTTGCACGAGATCAGCCCCAGGCCGGTGCCGTTGGCCTTGGTGGTGAAGAACGGGTTGAACAGATGCGACAGCGTGTCGGCATCCATGCCGGTGCCTTCGTCGGTCACCGAGATGCGCAGCCACTCCTCGCCCTGGCCATCGCGGTCGGCGGCCGCGCGCAGCGTCAGTCGCCCGCCGTTGGGCATCGCCTGGATCGCGTTCAAGGACAGGTTCAACAGCACCTGCTGCAGCTCGGTGTAGTTGGCATCCACGGCCAGGCCTTCATCGGCCACGTCCAGGTGCAGGCTGACCTTGGCCGGCAGGTTGCTGCGCAACAGCAGCTCCACCGCCTCGAACAGGTGCGCGATGCAGATCTGCTCACTGGGCTTGCGTGAGCCACGCACGAAGGACAGCATCGACTCGGCCATCTCGTGCCCGCGCCGGCCGCACTCGGCGATGATGTCGGCCAGGTGGTGCAGCTGCGGGTCCTGGGTCCGCGCCTTGAGCAGGTCGGGCATGATCAGCAGCGGCTGCAGGATGTTGCGCAGGTCGTGGCTGAGCCCGGCGGCCAGCAGCGACAGGCTTTCCAGGCGCTGGGCACGCATCAGCTCGGCTTCCACCCGCTGGCGGTCCATGCTGCTGCGCGACTCGCGTACCGCGCGCGCCACCGCCGAGGGCAACCGCGCCGGCTGGTGCTTGATGATGTAGTCGTTGGCGCCCTGGTGCAGCGCGGCCACCGCGTTTTCCTCACCCATCGTGCCGGACACGAAGATGAAGGGCACATCCGGATGCCAGCCGCGCACGATCTGCAGCGCTTCGTTGCCGGAAAAACCGGGCATGGCAAGGTCGGACAACACGATGTCCGGCGAGAAACGGCTCAGCGCCTCGCGCAGCTCGCCCGCGCTCTCCACCCGCTCGAAGCTGGCTTCAAGACCGGCATCGAGCATCTGCTCGCACATCAGTTCGGCGTCCTCGGCGGAATCTTCCACCAGCAGGACGCGCAGCATACCCAGGGACGGGCCAGTCAGCGGCATGGCTTACTCGATCTCCGGCGCCTGGTTGATGACCGCCCAGAACTTGCCCAGGGTCTGCACCGCACCGAAGAACTGGTCCACGTCCACCGGCTTGACCACATAGGCATTCACGCCCATGTCCCAGCTGCGGGCCAGGTCGCTTTCCTCGCGCGAGGACGACAGGATCACCACCGGCAGGCGCTTGAGCTCTTCGGTGTTGCGAATCTCGCGCAGCACTTCCAGGCCGTCCATGCGCGGCATCTTGATATCCAGCAGCAGCACCGCCGGCAGGCCTTCCTCGCGGTTGGCGAAGGCGCCGCGGCGCAGCAGGTAGTCCATCGCTTCCACGCCGTCTTCGACGTGCACGATCGGGTTGGCCAGGCGGGCCTCTTTCAGGGCGTCGACGGCCATCTCGGCGTCGGCAGGGCTGTCCTCGGCGAGGAGGATGGTGCGGAGTGCGGTCATGCGGCGGAGCCCTTGTTGATTGCGTCGAGCGCAGGGGGAAGCAGGAAGTGGAACGTGGCGCCGGCATCGACGGCCGACTCGGCCCAGATGCGGCCGCCGTGGCGGGTCAGTACGCGGCGTACGCTGGCCAGGCCGATACCGGTGCCGGGGTAGTCGCTGGCCTTGTGCAGCCGCTGGAACACACCAAACAGCTTGCCGGCGTAGGCCATGTCGAAACCGGCGCCGTTGTCGCGCACCGTGAACAGGTGGCCGCCATCGGGCTGCTGCTGGTACTCGACCTCGATCCGGGCCGGGTCGCGGTTGGACGAATACTTGAGGGCATTGCCCAGCAGGTTCAACCACACCTGGCGCATCATGTTCTCATCGGACACCAGGATCGGCAGTGGGGCGATCTTCCACTCCACGTGGCGGCGCACGCCGGTTTCCTCGGCCTCGCTCTGCAGGTTGGCATCGAGCATGGCGCGCGTGTCGGCCACCAGCGACTGCATGTCCACCGCCTGCATCCGCATCGCCGCCCGGCCCAGCCGCGAGTAGACCAGCAGGTCGTCGATCAGCGCGGCCATGCGGCGTGCCGAGTTGGAAATCACCCCGAGGTAGTGCAGCGACTTTTCGTCGGCCTGATCGCCCAGGTGGCGGGTAAGTTTGTCGGAGAAGCCGGCGACGTGGCGCAGCGGCGCGCGCAGATCGTGGGACACCGAGTAGCTGAAGGCTTCCAGCTCGCGGTTCACCTCGGACACCTGTTCCACCTTGCCTTCCAGCTGCCGGTTCAGTTCTTCCACGCGCTGCTGCACGGCGCGCTGCACGGTCACATCGCTGACCGTCATCAGCACCACCTCATCGTCCTTGTCCGGCAGCGGCATGCGCCGGGCATTGATCAGCATGGTGCGCACCTGCTCGTCGGCGGTGCGCTGCTCGTGTTCGTAATCCCACAGCTCGCGGCCGCGCAGCAGCACATCGATCAGCCGCTGGCGCACCACCGCATCCTTCCAGGCGCCGTCGCCGATGCTGTCCAGGCTGCGGATCTCGGTGCTGGTTTCATCCAGGCCGTAGAGCTCGGCAAAGGCCGGATTATGCAGCTGCACTTTCAACTCACGGTCGAGCAGCACGATCGGCTCACGCACGGTGTTCAACACCGAGGCGGCGCGTGCGGCCGAACGCTGCGAGGCTTTCTCGGCGCTGGCGCGATGGCTGATCTGGCGATGCAGCAACCACAGCACCAGGCCCAGCAGCGACAACTGCACCAGCAGCGCCGACCACGACACGAACTCGCCCTGGCGCTGCTGTTTCTGGAATACGGCGCTGCGCTCTGCCAGCAGTGTCTCTTCGTTGGACTGCAGTTCTTCGATCAGCTTGCGGATCGGATAGCGGGTGGTCAGGTCCTTGACCAGTTCGCGCTGGTCCGAATCCGGTGCCGAGCGCGCCAGTTGCCTGGCCAGTTCCATACGCCGTTCCACCATCGACTGGATGCGGCCGATGCGGACCAGCTGTTCGGGATTGTCGCGGGTCAGTTCAGTCAGCCGCTGCAGCCGCTGCGGGATGTCCTTGGCTTGGCCAAGACGCTCGCGCAGACCCGGCGCGTCGATGCCTTTGGACATGGTCAGCGCAGCCGACTCCACGTCGCGCACATCGGCCTGCAACTGGTACACCGCCACGCCCACATCCTGGGTATGGGTCACCCAGCGCATGGCTTCGGTATTTTCTTCGGACAGCTTCCGCAGCGTCAGCCACGGGACCACGATGATGGCCACGGCGGCCAGGGTCAGTGCCGGCAAGCGCCAGCGATCCCAGACGTCATCACTGAAAACCAGCGCCATATGCCCTCTTCAACTCACGGTGCCGTAACCGGCGGTGCCCAGCGCAGCGGCCTTGGCTTGCTTGGCACGTCGACGCGGGCTAAGCCATGAATATACCGCAGCGCATTGTGAATAGGGCTGGTCTCATTTAATGAACAGTTTAGGAAAAACCGCATAGCTACTGCGGGCACGCTTTCTCTCGTTCGGAGGCGTACATAAAGCGGCCTGCGGCCCTTGACGCGCGCGGCGGTCGGTGGGTCGGGCGCTGGGTGCCCATGCCCTTTCCGGCGAATGTCCCCCGGCGTCGGCCTGCGGCCGCCCCCTCCTCCTTTATTTCGCCTCCAAGGGCATGGGC
>NZ_JBFULO010000245.1:0-5518 GCF_054049855.1 Stenotrophomonas sp. P5_B8
GCCTGGACCTGCAGCGCCATCCGTGGGCGCGCATGGCCTGGCGCCGGGCCAAGCGCGGTGCCAGCCTGTACTGCAGCGGCCTGGAATTCGCCTTGCCGGTCAAAGACGCCCAGCTCCTGGCCGCGACTGAACAGCTCGGCGCCGCGCTCTACCAGAAGCTCTCGGCCAAGGGCCGCGATGCCGTCCAGGAACTGGTCTCCGGCGGCTATTACCAGCTCTTCGACGCCCTGGCCTTCGATGACGAAGACGAATTTGACGACGAAGAAGAGGACGGCACCTTCGCCGAGGACGCCATCGTCGATGGCACCGAGGCGGTCGAGGTCGACAGCGCCCAGCCCGATGTCCACGAAGTGACCATCCACGACGACGGCATCGAAGTCATCGTCGATTTCGACGACACCGACGAGAGCGACGACGGCAAGGCGCCCTGAACATGGGCGCATCCGGCATCCAGGTCGCCGTGGTCGACTATCCCGCGCAGCGCGACGCGCTGCACGGAGTCCGGCACCGCGTGTTCGTGGACGAACAGCGGGTGCCGGCCGAACTGGAGATCGATGCGCTCGACCCGCTGAGCGTGCACGTGCTGGCCAGCACTGCCCAGGGCGAGCCGATCGGCGCCGGCCGGCTCACCCCGGACGGCCGTATCGGTCGCATGGCCGTGCTGGCCAACAGGCGCGGCCATGGGGTCGGTGAGGCGATGCTGCTGGCCCTGGTCGAGGCCGCCCGCGCCCGCGGCTGGCGGGAGGTGAGCCTGCACGCCCAGTTGCCGGCCCGCGTGTTCTATACCCGCCAAGGCTTCCTGCCCGAGGGCGACGTGTTCGAAGAGGCCGGTATCGCCCACCAGCACATGCGCCGCGTGCTGGACGGGGCGGTCAACATCACCGCCTTTGATGAGGCGGTGGCGATCACCACCGCCCTGGTCCACCGTGCCCGCCGCCAGCTGTGGATTCACAGCCGCCAGCTCGACCCCGGCCTGCTCGACGCCCCGCCGGTGCTGGAGGCCCTGCGCCGCTTCGGCACCGCCCGCCATGACAAACAGGCCTGGCTGATCGTTCACGACGCCCCGGCCATCGCCCAGTCCGGCTCACCGCTGCCCGGGCTGCTGCAACGCCTGCCCAGCGTCTTCCGGGTCCGTCAGGTCAACGACCCGATCGACCGCGCCTTGGCCTCGGCCTGTCTGCTCAACGATGCCGGCGACTACTACTTTCGTCTGGGTGGGCACCGTTACGACGGTGAAGCCGCCCTCGCGCTGCCAGCACGTTCGCGACCGTTGCAGGACGGTTTGCAGCGCGTATGGGAACGTTCGCGTGAATGCAGCGAATTGCGCGCCATCGGTCTGTAGCTCACGCCACAGGCTCGAACCTGTCTGGGAATGACACCGCAGTCCACCCGGGACCGCCGCGGTGCCCCTTCCTGTCTCGATGGGGGTACAATTTGGGGAGTTAGATACCGCCCGCGCAGGGCTATTCACTTTTCCCTGCCGGATCATCGAAGCCTTACCCCACAAGCGAATCCGACCCTCCATCGTGGACAATCTACTGAAGCAGTTTGCGCAGTCTTCGCAGCTCGCCGGCGGCAACGCCTCCTATATCGAGGATCTGTACGAGCAGTACCTCGTTTCTCCGGACAGTGTCGATCCCAAATGGAAGACCYACTTCGACGGCTTCAAGGGCCGCGAAGCCGGTGACATTCCGCACTCGGCCGTCATCGCCCACATCACCGACGCTGCCAAAAACGCTGTCAACAGCGGTACGGCCACCGGTGCCGGCGACGAGCGCGAGCGCAATGTCGGCCGTCTGATCACCGCCTATCGTTCGCGCGGCCACCTCGGTGCCCGTCTGGACCCGCTGGGCCTGACCCCGCCGACCAACCCGCCGGACCTGGGGCTGCCGTTCCACAGCCTGTCCGAGAGCGACCTGGGCAGCGAGTTCAGCACTGGCGGCATCGCCGGCCAGCCGCGCATGAAGCTGCGCGATCTCCTCGATCGCCTGAAGAAAACCTACACCGGCTCCATCGGTGCGGAATTCATGCACATCTCCGAGGTCGAGCAGCGCCAGTGGCTTTATCAGCGCCTGGAGACCACCGGCGGCAACTACAGCCTGGATGCCGACACGCAGCGTCGCACCCTGGAGCGGCTGACCGCGGCCGAAGGCCTGGAGCGCTACCTGCACACCAAGTACGTGGGCCAGAAGCGCTTCTCGCTGGAAGGCGGCGACTCGCTGATCCCGATGATGGACACCATCATCCGTGACGCCGGCAAGGATGGCGTCAAGGACGTGGTCGTCGGCATGGCCCACCGTGGCCGCCTGAACGTGCTGGTCAATACGCTGGGCAAGAGCCCGCGCAAGCTGTTCGACGAGTTCGAAGGCAAGTTCGAACACGACGACCACGCCTCGGCCGGCGACGTGAAGTACCACATGGGCTTCTCGGCCGACATCGCCACCCCGGGTGGCGCGGTCCACCTGGCGCTGGCATTCAACCCCTCGCACCTTGAAATTGCCGACCCGGTCGTGGCCGGTAGCGTGCGCTCGCGCCAGGAACGTCGTGGCGATACCGAACGCAAGCAGGTGATGCCGATCCTGATCCACGGCGACGCGGCCTTCTCCGGCCAGGGCGTGGTGATGGAGCTGTTCCAGATGTCCCAGGCCCGCGGCTTCGCCGTCGGTGGCACGGTGCACATCGTGGTCAACAACCAGGTCGGTTTCACCACCTCCAACCCGCTGGATACGCGCTCCACGCGCTATGCCACCGATGTGGCCAAGATGATCGCCGCGCCGGTGCTGCACGTGAACGGCGATGATCCCGAAGCGGTCGTGTTCGCCGCCAAGCTGGCCTTCGAGTTCCGCCAGAAGTTCGCCAAGGACGTGGTCATCGATCTGATGTGCTACCGCCGTTGGGGCCACAACGAGGCCGACGAACCGGCGATCACCCAGCCGCTGATGTACCAGGTGATCCGCAAGCACCAGACCACCCGCGAGCTGTATGCCGCCCAGCTGGAAGCCGCAGGCGTCATTCCGGCCGACGGTGGCAGGGCGCTGGTCGATGCCTACCGCAACAAGCTCGATGCCGGCGAAGTCACCACCGAGCTGGCGGCGGTCGAAAAGACCCCGGCCACCAGCAAGATGTACGTCGACTGGCCCAAGCTGCTCAACGGCAAGCTCTCCGACGCGGTGTCCACCGCCGTGGGCATGGAGAAGGTCAAGCAGCTGGCACAGCTGATCAACACCGTGCCCGAGGGCGTGGAGCTGCACTCGCGCGTGGCCAAGGTCTACGACGACCGTCGCAAGATGGCCGCCGGCGAGATCCCGGGCGACTGGGGCTTTGCCGAGAATCTGGCCTACGCCACCGTGCTGGACGAAGGCAACAGCCTGCGTCTGGTCGGCCMGGACGTCGGCCGCGGTACGTTCACCCACCGCCACGCGATCCTGCACGACCAGAAGACCGACAACTACTACCTGCCGCTGCGCCAGCTGGTCGAGTCGCCGGAACAGGCCACCATCATCGATTCGCTGCTCAGCGAAGAAGCGGTGATGGCCTATGAGTACGGCTTCTCCACCACCGATCCGAACACCCTGTGCATCTGGGAAGGCCAGTTCGGCGATTTTGCCAACGGCGCCCAGGTCGTGATCGATCAGTTCATCGCGGCCGGCGAAGCCAAGTGGGGCCGCATCACCGGCCTGACCCTGCTGCTGCCGCATGGTTACGAAGGCCAGGGCCCGGAGCACAGCTCCGCGCGTCTGGAGCGTTTCCTGCAGYTGTGTGCGCTGGAGAACATGCTGGTGTGCGTGCCGTCGACCCCGGCGCAGGCATACCACATGCTGCGTCGCCAGATGCGCATGACCACCCGCAAGCCGCTGATCGTGATGTCGCCCAAGTCGCTGCTGCGCCACAAGCTGGCCGTGTCGACCCTGGAAGAGCTGGCCAACGGCGAGTTCCAGCACCTGATCGGCGATGCCAAGGCAGAGAGCAAGAAGGTCAAGCGCGTGGTGCTGTGCTCGGGCAAGGTCTACTACGACCTGCTCGAAGACCAGACCAAGCGTGGCCAGGACGATGTCGCCATCATCCGTGTCGAACAGCTGTATCCGTTCCCGCGCGTGGCACTGGCAGCGGAGCTGAAGAAGTACGGCAAGGCGGCCGATGTGGTGTGGTGTCAGGAAGAACCGCAGAACCAGGGTGCCTGGTACCAGATCCGTCACCACCTGCAGGCGTGCCTGGCCGATGGCCAGAGCATCCATTACGCAGGTCGCGCCCGTTCGGCATCGCCGGCCGCTGGACACATGGCTGACCACATCATCGAACAGCAGAAGCTGATCGCCGATGCCCTGGTCAACCCGTTCAACGACTCGGTCGCTGAATAACTCCCTCCTCATTCTAGAAAAGACAAACCAGGAAGCTCCCGCATGGCCACCGAAGTCAAAGCCCCGGTACTGCCCGAATCCGTCGCCGACGGCACCATCGCCACCTGGCACAAGAAGGTCGGCGATGCCGTCAAGCGCGATGAAAACCTGCTTGATCTGGAAACCGACAAGGTCGTCCTGGAAGTGCCGTCGCCCGTCGATGGCGTGCTGAAGGAGATCAAGTTCGAGGTCGGCGCCACCGTGACCTCCAGCCAGGTCGTGGCCATCATCGAAGAAGGCGCCACCGCCGCTGCTGCGCCGGCCGCCGAAGAGAAGAAGGCTGACGCCGCTCCGGCCGCTGCCGCACCGGCACCCGCTGCCCCGGCCGCTGCTGCGGCGCCGGCACCGGCCACCAAGTCGGCTGCCGACGCCCTGCCCCCGGGCGCCCGCTTCTCGGCCATCACCGAAGGCGTGAACCCGGCCGACGTATCCGGCACCGGCCGTCACGGTGCGGTGACCAAGGAAGACATCGTCAACTTCGCCCGCAACGGCGGCGCCGGCAAGGCCGGTGGCGCACGTCCGGAAGAACGCGTGCCGATGACCCGCATCCGCAAGCGCATCGCCGAGCGCCTGATGCAGTCCAAGAACAGCACGGCCATGCTGACCACCTTCAACGAGGTCGACCTGTCCAAGGTCTCGGCCGCGCGCAAGGATCTGCAGGACGAGTTCGTCAAGGCCCATGGCATCAAGCTGGGCTTCATGAGCTTCTTCGTGAAGGCCGCCGCCAATGCGCTGCAGCGCTTCCCGCTGGTCAATGCCTCGATCGACGGCGATGACGTCATCTATCACGGCTACTCGGATATCTCGATCGCCGTGTCGACCGACAAGGGTCTGGTGACCCCGGTGCTGCGCAACGTCGAGCGCATGTCCTTTGCCGACATCGAGAAGACCATCGCCGACTACGCCAAGAAGGCCCGTGACGGCAAGCTGAGCCTGGAAGAACTGCAGGGCGGCACCTTCACCGTGACCAACGGCGGCACCTTCGGCTCGCTGCTGTCGACCCCGATCATCAACCCGCCGCAGAGCGCCATCCTGGGCATGCACGCCATCAAGGAGCGTCCGATCGCCCAGAACGGCCAGGTCGTGATCGCGCCGATGATGTACCTGGCGCTGTCCTACGA
>NZ_JBFULO010000246.1:0-5518 GCF_054049855.1 Stenotrophomonas sp. P5_B8
ATGCTGCTTTGCGCCTCGTCGGCAGCGGCCTCCACGGCCTCCAGGAAGAAGCTCACCCAGCCTTCCCAGTCACCGTCCTTCCGAATGGCGGAAAGCCGGTCGTAGTACACCCGCTGGTGTCGTTTGAGGTAACCAGACACATACAGCAACGGCTCGGGCATCAGCTTCCACTCTTCCAACAGCATGGCGATGAGCAGGCGCCCAATGCGGCCGTTGCCGTCCAGGAAGGGATGGATGGTTTCGAATTGCGCATGCACCAAGGCCACGCGCACCAAGGGCGGCAACGCGTGCTCTGGCTGGTGGATATAGCGCTCCAGCGCGCTCAGCGCGGGCCCCACTTCCTGAGCGGGCGGCGGAACGAAACTCGCATTGCCTGGCCGGCTTCCCCCTATCCAGTTCTGTGTAGTGCGCACGGCACCAGGTTGCTTGGTGGCGCCACGCACGCCCGTCATCAGCATCCGGTGGGATTCGGTCAGCAGCCGTAGTGATACCGGCAGACCGGTAGGGCTGCGCAGCTGCTCGCGCGCGTAGTTGAATGCCAGCAGGTAGTTCGTAACCTCTTCCACATCCTGGGCGTTGGTCACCGTCATACCGGCTTCCTCATCCAGCACGTCGGTCAAGGTGGCCTGGGTGCCTTCCAGCTGCGAGGTAAGCAAGGCCTCCTTACGAATGGCGGCATAGATCAGCCAGTTGCTGGAGGCCACCAGCCCGGCCATGCCGGACAACCGCGTCAGCGCCACCTCGGCGCGGGCGTTCTGTTCGACGTAGGCGGTTGGGGAAAGCACGGGATCACCGGGCGGGAGGGCGTGAGGTACGAACGCGCGAACGTTCTCGCCGCCAACGGCGGTTGTGGCGTAGGTCCCAGTGATGCGTGGCATGACAAAGGTTCCTTTAGATACGGTTTCAGCTGCGAAAGAAATCTTTCCCAGCTGCGGACGTTATTAAAGCATCCTTTTTTAACGACTAAAACCACGGGGCTCACATCCCTTGGTCGGCACCCTGGCGCAGGCAGTTCATCTACTGACAGCAGCCAGCAGTCATAGAGAGGCAGCTCAGCTCTTCATGACCAAAAACACCCCCCTCATGCCCCTGAGGCATGAGCCGCCCACACCCCATCAGGTAAGCTAATCGCCTCAGTTCGACAGGAAATTCGCAGGTGGCTGACTCCCCCCAGGCTTCTCCGGCGTCCGCGCGCCCGCTGCAAGGCCAGAAGCTGTTGTTGTGCGTAGGGGGCGGCATCGCCGCCTACAAGTCGCTGGAACTGGTGCGTCGCCTGCGCGATGCCGGGGCCCAGGTGCAGGTCGCCATGACTGCCGGGGCCCAGCAGTTCGTCACTCCGCTGAGCTTCCAGGCCCTGTCCGGCCAGCCCACCCGCACCACCCTGTGGGACAGCGCCGCCGAGCAGGCCATGAGCCACATCGAGCTGGCCCGCTGGGCCGATCGCATCGTGGTGGCCCCGGCCACCGCCGATCTGCTGGCCCGGCTGGCCCACGGCAACGCCGATGACCTGGTCACCACGCTGTGCCTGGCCACCACCGCGCCGCTTACCGTGTGCCCGGCCATGAACCACCGCATGTGGCAGCACCCGGCCACGCAGGCCAACATCAGCCTGCTGCGCCAGCGCGGCGCGCAGGTGATCGGGCCGGAAGACGGCCCGCTGGCCGAAGGCGAATCCGGCCCGGGCCGGCTTACCGAACCCAATGCGATTGTTGCGGCACTGGCCGCGCTGCAGGCGCCGGCCGGTGGCGACGCCGCGCCCGAGCAGCAACTCAAGGGCCTGCGCGTGGTCATCAGCGCCGGCCCCACTTATGAAGACCTGGACCCGGTGCGCTACGTGGGCAACCGCAGCAGCGGCAAGATGGGCTATGCGCTGGCTGCCGCGGCCGTGCGCCAAGGCGCGCAGGTGGTGCTGGTGAGTGGCCCGGTGCAGCTGCCCACCCCGGCCGGGGTGCAGCGGGTGGACGTGCGCTCGGCCGCGCAGATGCGCGAGGCGGTGCTGGGCGCGCTGCCGGCCGACATCTATATAGGCGCGGCCGCAGTGTCCGATTACACCCCGCGCCAGGTGGCCCCGCAGAAATTGAAGAAGACCGCCGGCACCCAGACCCTCACGCTGGAGCTGGTGCGTACACCGGACATCCTGGCCGAGGTGGCTGCGCAGACCAACGCGCTGAAGCTGGTGGTCGGCTTTGCCGCCGAAACCCATGATGTGGAGAAGTACGCGCGCGGCAAGCTGGTGGACAAGCGCCTGGACCTGGTGATTGCCAACCAGGTGGGTATCGCCACCGGCGGTTTTGAAAGCGATGAAAACGCGGCCACGGCCTACTGGCAGGGCGGCGAACAGGTGTTCCCCGGCACCTCCAAGGCGCTGCTGGCCGAACAACTGTTGTCCCTGATTGCCCAGAGGTTGCACGCATGAGCGTTGATTCCACCCTTCAGCCGTTGCAGGTCAAGCTGCTCGACCCGCGCTTCGGCGATACCTGGCCGCTGCCGGCCTACGCCACCGAGCACAGCGCCGGGCTGGACCTGCGCGCGGCGCTGGAGACCGAGCTCACCCTGCAGCCGGGCGATACCGCGCTGATTCCCAGCGGTATCGCCATCCACATCGCCGACCCGAACCTGGCCGCCGTGGTGCTGCCGCGCTCCGGGCTGGGCCATCGCCACGGCATCGTGCTGGGCAACGGCACCGGGCTGATCGACGCCGATTACCAGRGCCCGCTGCTGATCAGCGCGTGGAACCGTGGCCGCGAGCCCTTCACGCTGCAGCCGGGTGACCGCATCGCGCAGCTGGTTGTGTTGCCGATTGCACGCGTGAGCCTGCAGGTAGTGGATACTTTCACCGACAGCGCCAGGGGAACGGGTGGATTCGGCCATACCGGGGTGCGCTGACAGGGGGAAGTGTTCATGAGCAAGGCAACGGCGGATGGACAACCGCGATTGGCAAGCAAGCGCACCGGCCCGCTGTTGGTGGCCGCGCTGGTGCTGCTGGGGCTGTGGTTCGGCTGGAGTGCGGTGCGGCAATGGCGGCAGGCCTCGGTGGGCACGTCGCTGGAGCAGTCGCGCGATGAAATCGTCACCGGGGTGGATGCGGCGCTGAACGGCCAGTTGGCGCAGCTGCGCAAGCTGGTCAAGAGCGAGCGGGTCACCACGGCACTGGCCAATAGCGATGCCGAAGCGACCGCCGTGGCCATCCGCGAAGGCTGGCCGGGTACCGAAGACGTGCAGGTGCTGCTGGCCACCCTGGATCAGGCCTATGCCGATCCGAAGGCGTTTGGCTACTCGCGCCTGGCCCTGCTGGAAGCGGCCAATGCCGGAGACAGCGTGGTGGCCCGTGTGGTGCGCGATGCCGGCGGCCAGCGCCTGGGCCTGGCCGCGCCGGTGGTGCTGGGTACGCAGGGGCCGGCGCTGGTGTACGTGCGCCAGCCGCTGCTGCGCCTGACCGCCACCTTCGACCAGGTGCGCGTGCCCGATGAAGGCTACCTGGCGCTGCGCCAGGGCAACCACAACGTGATCGAACAGGGCAGCGTCGCGCTGGCCGACGGCGCCGAGGCGCTGGCCCGTCCGCTCGGCAAGAGCGGGCTGCGCCTGGCGGCGGCCGTGCCGGATATCGAACCGGGCCCGCTTGGTTTGGGTGGCATTCCCAGTGCGATCGTGGCGGTGCTGCTGCTGGCGATCGCCGCGATGCTGCAGTTCGGCAAGGGCAGGGTGCCGTTGCCGCGTCGCCGCGCGTCCAAGGAGGCCGACGTGGAAGAGGGCCCCACCCTGCGCGAAAGCCTGGACCAGATTCCGCTGGCGGTGGTGCCGGCCGTGGCCGAAGGCGCGCCGCCGCCGATGCCCGGCGTGGTGGGCCAGGACGTGCCGGCCGATATCTTCCGGGCTTATGACATCCGTGGTGTGGTCGGGCGTGAGCTGACCCCGCAGGTGGCCGCGCTGATCGGCCAGGCGATCGGCTCGGTGATGCAGGTGGAAGGCCTGCGCGAGATCGTGGTCGGCCGTGATGGCCGCTTGTCCGGTCCGGAACTCACCGGCGCGCTGATCGAAGGCCTGCGCCGTGCCGGCTGCGATGTGATCGATATCGGTCTGGCGCCGACGCCGGTGGTGTACTTCGCCAGCTACCACCTGCGCGCGGGCAGCTGCGTGGCGGTGACCGGCAGCCACAATCCGGCGGACTACAACGGCTTCAAGATCGTGGTCGGCGGCGAGACGCTGTCCGGCGATGCCATCACCGAGCTGTACCAGCGCATCCGCGACGGCCAGCTGCATGTGGCCGCCGAGCCGGGCAGCCTGCAGCAGCGCGAGGTCAACGCCGATTACATCCAGCGCATCGCCGATGACGTGCAGCTGGACCGTCCGCTGAAGGTGGTGGCCGACGCCGGCAACGGCGTGGCCGGTGAACTGGCGCAGCCGCTGCTGGAGGCGATCGGGGCCGAGGTCATTCCGCTGTACTGCGATGTGGATGGCACGTTCCCCAATCATCATCCGGACCCTAGCGACCCGCACAACCTGGAAGATCTGATCCAGACGGTGAAGCGTTTCGATGCGGATATCGGCCTGGCCTTCGACGGCGATGGCGACCGCCTGGGCGTGGTCACCCGCGAGGGCAAGATCATCTACGCCGACCGGCTGTTGATGTTGTTCGCCGCCGATGTGCTGATGCGCAACCCGGGCGCGCTGGTGATCTACGACGTGAAGTGCAGCGGCAAGCTGTCCGATTACGTGCTGCGCAACGGCGGCAGCCCGTTGATGTGGAAGACCGGGCACTCGCTGATGAAGGCGAAGATGCGCGAAACCGATGCCGAGCTGGCCGGCGAGATGAGCGGGCACTTCTTCTTCAAGGAGCGCTGGTTCGGTTTCGACGATGGCCTGTACGCGGCCGCGCGGCTGCTGGAAATCCTGGCCCAGCGCGAGGAGACGCCGTCGGAGATCTTCGAGGAACTACCCGACGCGGTGTCTACCCCGGAGCTGAAGGTGCCGGTGGAATCAGGCACCCCGCACGCGCTGGTGTCGCTGTTCGTGTCGGCCGCGCAGGTGGAGGACTCGCCGTTCGCCGGCGCGCGCCTGGCCACCATCGACGGTCTGCGCGCCGATTTCCCGGACGGCTGGGGCCTGCTGCGCGCGTCCAACACCACCCCGGTGCTGGTGCTGCGCTTCGAGGCCGATGACGAAGCCGCGCTGGAGCGCATCAAGGCCCTGTTCCGCGAACAGCTGCAGCCGCTGCTGCCGGGTGTGGCGCTGGGGTTCTGAGGGAAAGGCAGCCGAGCATGGCTCGGCTCTACCGATGCACGCGCAGTCCGGCGCGCCACGATCAACGCTCGTGACCCATCAAGGCGCRCGAACCCCAAGGTAGAGCCGAGCCATGCTCGGCTGCCCTCCCGCCCGCGATTACGATCGTTGGTCACGACGCGCCTGCATTCGCGCGCATTGCGATTGCGACCGTTGGTCGTCGCGCAGGCATTGGCGTGCATTGGGATTACAACCGTTGGTCATGGCGCGCGGGCATGGCGCGCATCGGTATTACTAC
>NZ_JBFULO010000247.1:0-5511 GCF_054049855.1 Stenotrophomonas sp. P5_B8
GGTGTCGGCCTGGCCATCCTCGTCGAAGGCCATCACCACCGCGGCCGCGCCATAGCGCAGCACCTTGCGGGCGTGCTCGATGAACTGCGCCTCGCCTTCCTTGAGCGAGATTGAATTGACCACGCTCTTGCCCTGCAGGCACTTCAGTCCGGCCTCGATCACGCTCCACTTGGAGGAGTCGACCATCACCGGGATGCGCGCGATGTCCGGCTCGGACATGATCAGGTTGAGGTAGCGCGTCATCGCCTTTTCCGAGTCGATCAGGCCCTCGTCCATGTTCACGTCGAGGATCTGCGCCCCATTGGCGACCTGCTGGCGGGCCACGTCCACCGCCTCTTCGTAGCGCTCTTCCTTGACCAGCTTGCGGAACTGCGCGCTGCCGGTGACGTTGGTGCGCTCGCCGATGTTGACGAACAGCAGGTCCGGGGTGATCAMCAGCGGCTCAAGGCCGGACAGGCGGGTGTAGCGGGGCGGCGTCACCGACGGACTGTTATCGGCGGGTACGCTCACGCGGCATCCTCCAGCGCCGGGCCGGGCAGGGCACGTGGCGGCAGGTCGGCCACGGCCTCGGCGATCGCGCGGATGTGCGCCGGGGTGGTGCCGCAACAGCCGCCAACGAGGTTGAGCAGGCCAGCGCTGGCGAACTCGCGCAGGGTGCCGGCCATTTCCTCGGGGGTTTCGTCGTACTCGCCAAACGCGTTGGGCAGGCCGGCGTTGGGATGCGCGCTGACCAGGCAGTCGGCCACGATCGACAGGGTTTCCACGTGCGGGCGCATGTCGTTGGCGCCCAGCGCGCAGTTCAGGCCCACCGACAGCGGCCGGCTGTGTGCGACCGAGGCATAGAACGCCTCGGCGGTCTGGCCCGACAGGGTGCGCCCGGAGGCGTCGGTGATGGTGCCGGAGATCATGATCGGCAGGCGTGCGCCACGGTCGTCGAAGGCTTCTTCGATGGCGAACAGCGCGGCCTTGGCGTTGAGGGTGTCGAAGATGGTTTCCACCATCAGGGTATCCGCGCCGCCGTCGATCAGGCCATCGATCGCTTCGCGGTAGGTCTGGCGCAGTGCGTCGAAGCTGGTGTTGCGGAACCCCGGGTCGTTGACGTCCGGGCTGATCGACGCGGTGCGGCTGGTGGGCCCGAGCACACCGATCACGAAGCGCGGCTTGCCCGGCGTGGTGGCCGCCACGGCATCGCAGCAGGCGCGCGCGACGGCGGCGCCGGCCTTGTTGAGTTCATAGACCAGGTGTTCCAGGTGGTAATCGGCCTGGCTGACCGAGGTGGCGTTGAAGGTGTTGGTCTCCACCAGGTCCGCGCYGGCCTCCAGGTAGGYGGTGTGGATCTGCGCGATCACCTCCGGCTTGCTCAGCAGCAGCAGGTCGTTGTTGCCTTTCAGGTCGTGGCCTTCCGGCGTGCCGTGGTCGCAGCCGGGGCCATGCGCGTGCGCGCTGTCGTAGCCTTCGGCGAAGCGTTCACCGCGATAGTCCGCTTCCTGCAGCCCATGGCGCTGGATCATCGTGCCCATCGCGCCATCGATGATCAGGATGCGCCGGGCGAGCGCGTCCTGCAGGGCGTGCACGCGGTCGGGATGGAGCCAGGGCAGCGACGACATGGGTGGACCTCAGGGCTTGCTGGCGATCAGCGAAATGACTTCGAAATGCGGCGGGCGTTTTTCGCGGGTCACCGTTTCCAGGCTGGACACGACCAACCCGGCTTTCTCGGCGAACTTGCGCAGTTCCTTGTCCGAGAAGCCCAGGTTGACGTGACCGTAGGCATCCACTGCCGCCTTGTGTTCGTGGCGGGCCAGGCTGCACAGCAGCAGGCGACCGCCCGAGCGCAGCACACGCGCGCCTTCGGCCACGGCCTGGGCCGGCTTGGCGGCGTAGGTCAGGGCGTGCATCAGCACCACCAGGTCGAAGCTGCGGTCCTTGAACGGCAGCGCATGCATGTCGCCTTCGCGCACTTCCACGTTGGCCAGCCGGCGCAGGCGCTCGCTCGCGGCGGCGACCACGCGCGCGCTGGTATCGATGCAGACATAGCGCTTGGCGTGCGGGGCCACCAGTTCGGCCAGCACGCCGTCGCCGGAGGCGATATCCAGCACATCCCCGGTTTCCAGCAGCGGCAGCGCGGTGCGTGCCAGCGCTTCCCAGGTGCGGCCGGGGGAGTAGTGGCGCTCCATGTCGCCGGCCACGCTGTCGGCCCAGTTCTGGTCGGCGGCGCGGCTGGCCAGTACGGCGGCGACGCGTTCAGCATCCTGGCGCAGCAGCGGATCGTCGCTGCCGGTGCTCAGTGCATGCCACAATGCACGCTGCGCCGGGTCCAGCGCGGCGTCGTCGAAGCGGTAATACGCCGACACGCCGGCACGCCGGTCGCGCACCAGGCCGGCTTCCTTGAGCCGGGCCAGGTGGGTGGACACGCGTGGCTGCGCCAGCGTGGTGATGGCCGACAGCTCGGCCACGGTCAATTCTTCCTGCTCCAGCAGCGTGAGCAGGCGTACGCGGGTGGCGTCGGCGAACACTTTCAGCCGGACCGACCAGTCCTCGAGATCCATTGAATATCTACCTATCGCGATATAGAGATATTTTCGCCCCGGGCCGGTGCCGGGTCAAGTCAGCTGGCATTGACCGGCCCCCGGTACAATCGCCGCACCTGGACGCGCGCTGCGCGGCCAAAATCACCATGTTCCCGGGAGGGTGTTGTGGATTTCAGTTTTACCGAAGAGCAGTTGATGCTGCAGGACGTTGCGCGCCGCATCGCCCAGGAAAAGATCGCGCCCAGCGCCGAGCACCATGACCGGACCGGCGAGTTTCCGCTGGAGAACATCCGCCTGCTGGGAGAGAACGGGCTGATGGGCATTGAAGTGCCGGCCGAATACGGCGGCGCGGGCATGGACCCGATCGCCTACGTGCTGGCGATGGTGGAGGTCGCCGCCGGCGACGCGGCGCATTCGACCATCATGTCGGTCAACAACTCGCTGTTCTGCAACGGCATCCTCACCCACGGCAGCGAAGCGCAGAAGCAGACCTACGTGCGCGCCATCGCCGAGGGCGAGGCCATCGGTGCGTTCGCGCTGACCGAGCCGCAGTCCGGTTCGGACGCCACGGCGATGCGTTGCCGCGCGGTCAAGCAGGCCGACGGCAGCTTCGTGATCAACGGCAAGAAGAGCTGGATCACCTCCGGCCCGGTCGCCAAGTACATCGTGCTGTTTGCCATGACCGACCCGGACCAGGGCGCGAGCGGCATCAGCGCGTTCATGATCGACACCGACAAGGCCGGCTTCCACCGCGGCAAGACCGAGCCGAAGCTGGGCATCCGGGCCTCGGCCACCTGCGAAATCGAGTTCCAGGATTACGTGGCCAGCGCCGACGACGTGCTGGGCAAGGAGGGCGAGGGCTTCAAGATCGCCATGGGCGTCCTCGACGCCGGTCGCATCGGCATCGCCTCGCAGGCCATCGGCATCGCCCGCGCCGCCTATGAAGCCACGATCGAGTACGTGAAGGACCGCAAGGCCTTCGGGGCGGCCATCGGCACGTTCCAGATGACCCAGGCCAAGATCGCCGACATGAAGTGCAAGCTGGACGCGGCCTTGTTGCTGACCCTGCGCGCGGCATGGGTGAAGGGCCAGGGCAAGCGTTTCAGCAACGAAGCGGCCATCGCCAAGCTGACCGCCTCCGAAGCGGCGATGTGGATCACCCACCAGGCCGTGCAGATCCACGGCGGCATGGGGTACTCCAAGGAAATGCCGCTGGAGCGTTACTTCCGTGATGCCAAGATCACCGAGATCTATGAGGGCACCTCGGAGATCCAGCGGCTGGTGATTGCGCGCAACGAGACCGGGCTGCGCTGAGCAGGCCATGGGCGGCGCCGCAATGGCGCCGCCCGATTACCGTGGGCGCACGCTACCAGCTTGAGCAGGCGATCGTTTCGCCGTTCCACGTGCAGCGCAGCCGCAACGTCTCGATCCCGGAATCGTCCAACTGCATGCCGTACAGTTTGGCGGCCTGCATCCACTCACGCATCGTGAGGGGATCGGGGAAGTAATGGTCCCCGGCAAAAATATCGCCGGCCTCCGGCCCGGTAGCGGATGCGTCAGGAATCGGATTGCCCTGGGCGTCCCGGCTCTTTCCTTTCACGTAACGTGCTTGATCCACTGAGTTCGGCTCAATCACGAGGTGGGTCTGCGATCCGTCGCGCCATGTGATCTTGTAGGTCACAGAATCGACGCCAAAGAGGCGGCTGACGAAGCTCAAGCCAACCGATGACAACGTGGTGGAGATCGAATTCCATGCGGTGCTGCCTGTCGTGGCGCCAGAGAACGCGGCGCCGATGCGGCTCTCAAGCCTTGCGCGGCCCGTGGCGGACTGGACGACATCGTAGGCGCTGTAGTCCTTGAACTCCTCCGGAAAGACAATGCCATTGGCCGCGCCCGGGTCGTCAGGGTGGACCGGGATCACCGCCCCGTTGCCTGCTGCCTGCGGCGCGCCCAACGAACTGGCAGATGCATCCTGATTGGCAAGCCCCATGATGCGCTGGAAGGCGCTGGATACCGGCGACGGAACTGCCGTAGTGATGGCCCTGTAGCGCTTTAGCTCACGGTCGTACTCGACCTCGAAGCCATGGAGCTTTACTTGGGCCAGATCGACCACGAGCGTGGTTCCGGTGCCTGAGCTTGCGGCAATCTGGCGTGGATTGACGCAATTGTCGCAGACGACAAGTCCACCGGCGTGCGCGTCGCCTGACAGGAGCAGTCCGGCTTCCAGCAGCAGCGACAGTGACGTGGTAGCGAAAACACGGTGCTTCATGGTGTTTCTCCCCCGTTGAGCGCGACGGGCCGGTCATCCGGCGTGGATCGCGTGAGGGTCTTTTGTATCCCTACGGGTCACCGAAGACCGTGGCGCCGTCTACAGATGGATAACGATGTGTCGATCACGACATGGTGAGGCGTGGACGTCAGGGGTAGGTGCCGACCGTTGGTCGGCACGCCGATTGAGGCAGAATGTGCACTCGTTTTTTTGCCGGACATCCCATGCTGATTTACCGAGGCGCAGGTTTCCTGACCCTGCTCACCCCCATCGCCACGTTGCTGCTGCTGATGTGGCTGTGGCCCGACCCTGCCGTTGCCAAGGGCAATACCTCACTGACGCAGCTGCTGGTCGGATTCGGGATTGGTGCGGCGATCAATGTGCTGCTGGGTCTGGTGCTCAATCGCGGCCCACGTGCGCCGGGTGAGCGTGCCCCCCATCATTTCTTCTTCGTGCCGATGCAGTGGCCGTCGCTGGTGATCGTGGTCGTCTGCGCGGCGGTGGCGCTGCTGCGCTGACGCACGGTAGTGCCGGCCGCTGGCCGGCAACCAGACGGTGCATGCAGGACAGGGTAGTGCCGGCCGCTGGCCGGCAACCAGGCGGTGCATGCAGGACAGGGTAGTGCCGGCCGCTGGCCGGCAACCAGGCGGTGCATGCAGGACAGGGTAGTGCCGGCCGCTGGCCGGCAACCAGGCGGTCCGTGCAGGACAGGGT
>NZ_JBFULO010000248.1:0-5506 GCF_054049855.1 Stenotrophomonas sp. P5_B8
GTGATCGCAGTGGAAGTGGTGCTGGCCTGGCCGGATCGGGTGGCATCACGCCAGCTGCAGTTGCCCGATACCGCCACGGTGGCCGACGCCATTGCCGCCGCCGCGCTGGAGGGCAGTGAGCAGTGCCCGGCCGTGGCCGTGCATGGGCTGCTGGCCAGGCCCACCCAGACGCTGTGCGATGGGGACCGGGTCGAGCTGCTGCGCCCGTTGCTGGCCGATCCGAAGGACAACCGCCGCCGACGCGCCCGCGCCGGCAGCTGAAGAACGTGGCGGTGGCCTCAGCGGCCGCCGCGCTTCTTCTTGTCCTTGGCCAGGTTGCGGCCGAACTGGCGCACCGTGGTCTTGGCCAGGTCGGCGTCGTTGTTGGCGAAGTACTCGCCCTCCCAACGGGTAACCACATCGTTCTCGAAGTAGACGGTGAAGTTCTTCACTTCGGTCTGGCCGAGGCGGTTCACGCGCTGGCTGGCGGTGTAATCCCAGCGCTGGGCGTGGAACGGGTCCGGGATCGAGGGGGTGCCGAGCAGCGCGGTGACCTGCTGCTTGCTCTGGCCCGCCTGCAGCTGACCGACGGCCTGCTCCCGGATCAGGTTGCCCTGATAGATGGGTTGCTTATAGATGATGCCGCAGCCCGTGGTGGACAGGGCAACGGCGGCGACCAGCAGGAGTTTGCGCATCGGAAAGGGCGTTTGGGGAAATCCAGTCGATGATACACTCACGACGCGTCGCCGCGACCCAATCCGAGGCAGCTGGCGCTAAATCGCCAATGAACGGAGAACTATGGAAACCCACGACCTGCGCAAAGTCGGCCTGAAGGTGACCCATCCGCGGATGCGGATCCTGGCGTTGCTCGAACAGCGCAATGCCCAGAACCACCAGCACCACATGACCGCCGAAGACATCTACCGCCAGCTCCTGGAGCACGGCGACGAGATCGGGCTGGCCACGGTGTATCGCGTGCTGACCCAGTTCGAGGCCGCCGGCCTGGTGCTGAAGCACAACTTCGAAGGCGGGCAGGCCGTCTATGAACTTGATCGCGGCGGCCACCACGACCATATGGTCGACGTGGACACCGGCAAGATCATCGAGTTCGAAAGCCACGAGATCGAAGAACTTCAGCGCAAGATCGCCACCGAACACGGCTACGAGCTGGAAGAGCACTCGCTCGTCCTGTACGTACGCAAGAAGCGTCGGTAATGGCCCGGCGGCCGGTCGTCAGGCCGCCGCCGACCCGCACCGCGCTTCACCGGACCCCGGGCCCTGGCCCGGGGTTTTTGCGTTTCAGCGCGCGGTGGCGGTGACGGGTGCAACGTCCGGGAGCAGAGCGTCCAAGTCCACCGCGTCGGCCATTGCCCGGTTGCCGGCATCGCCCGGGTGCAGGTGATCGCCGGAATCGAAGGCAGGTGCCAGCCGCTCGGGATGGCAGGGATCGCGCAGGGCCGCGTCAAGATCGATCACCGCATCGAACGGGCCGTCGTTGCGTAGCCAGGCGTTGAGCTGGTGGCGCAGGGCGTCCTTGTCCGGCTGGTAGTAGTCGTCCAGCGGGGTGCCGGGGAGGGCACCGGCGAACGGCGGCAGGGTGGCGCCGAGGATGCGTACGCCGCGGGCATGTGCGCGCTCGACCAGGTGCCGGTAGCCGGCCTGCAGCTCGGCCAGCGTCGGCGCCACCTGTCCGCGGGCGAAGGCGGTGCCGGGCCAGGCGATGTCGTTGATGCCGATCAGCGCGATCACGCTGGCCACGCCGGACGGGTCGAGCGCGTCGCGCTGGACGCGGGAGACGGCCGCGTCACCCATGCCATCGCGCAACAGCCGGCCGCCGGAGATGCCGGCATTGACGACGGCCACGCCGCGTGGCGCCAGCCGCGCCGCCAGGTGATCGGTCCAGCGCTGGTCGCGGTCCAGGCTGGCGGTGGCGCCATCGGTGATCGAGTCGCCGATCACCACCACGCTGCGTGCGGTGGCGCCGGCCTGGACCTCGATGCCGGTCAGGAACAGGCGCGCGGTGGTGGTCGAGGTGGGCGCCAGCACCGGCGCGCGGGTCTGGTCGCCGGAGCCGATCAGCGCGGTTTGCCGGCCATCCCAATGGAAGGTGCGCAGGCGCAGCCGATCCGGGATGTACACGCTGACCTGTACGGCCTGCAGGGCGCTGGTGACCAGCCCAAGCGGGTCACTCAGGCGCTCCTGGCCGGGGGCGATGACCACCTCGGCCTGGCCATCGAAGGCGAGGGCCATCGGCACCTGTCCGGGCGCGGCGGCAACGCTCGCGGCGCTGATCCGGACCGGCTGGTCGCCGTAGGCATTGCTCAGGCGCACCCGTAGCTGATTCCCGCCGAGGCTCAGGCGCGCGGTCTGGCGGACGGTCTGTGCGTCCAACTGCGCGGGAATGCCTGTGGGGAACAGAAAATCCGCGCCCCACACGGGCTGCGGGCTGGCCTGCCAGCTGGCCACCCAGCGGGCGGGAGGCGCTGCGGCTACGGTGGTGGTGGCAGTAAGCAGGGCCGTGGCGGCAAGGCGGGTGAGTGCATTCATCGGGCGATCCGTCGGGTGGGGACGGCCATGGTGATCCGCGCCGCATCTGTGAACTAGACTGCGTGCGGACAATCATCTGTGAACTGGATTCATCCCATGGCAGGCACCGATATCAACCGTTCCGGCGAACTGGAAGTGTTCGTCCGGGTCATCGAAACCGGCGGTTTCTCGGCGGCGGCGCGCTCGCTGGAGCTGAGCCCGTCGGCGGTCAGCAAGCTGGTGTCGCGGCTGGAGCAGCGGCTGGGCGCGCGCCTGCTGCAACGCTCGACCCGCCAGTTGCAGCTCACGCCGGAGGGCTGCACCTTCTACGAGCGGGGGCTGCGGGTGCTGGCCGACCTGGACGAGGCCGAGCGCTGCGCCAGTGCCCATGCCGAGCCGCGCGGGCGACTGCGGGTGAATGCCAATGTGCCGTTCGGGCACCACTTCCTGCTGCCGCTGTTGCCGGACTTCCTCGCCCGGCATCCGCAGGTGGGCGTGGATCTGGTGCTGACCGACGAGGTGATCGATCTGCTGGAGCAGCGCACCGACGTGGCCGTGCGCGCCGGGCCGCTGAAGAATTCCCGCCTGGTGGCGCGGCTGCTGGGGGCGACGCCGATGGTGATCGTGGCGGCACCGGCGTATGCCCTCCGCCACGGCCTGCCGGCGACGGCCGATGCACTGCTGGCGCACAACCGGCTCGATATCGGCCACCCGCGCGCGCAGTCCGGATGGCCGCTGATGGTGGACGGGCAGCGGCGGGTGGTAGCCACCCAGGGCAGTGCACGGGCCAGCGACGGCGAGGCGTTGCGGCGGCTGGTGCTGGGCGGGGTGGGGATGGCGCGGCTGGCGGCGTTCCAGGTTCAGGACGACATCGCCGCCGGGCGGCTCCTACCGGTGTTGGAGCACGCCAACCCGGGCGATCTGGAAGAGGTGCACGCGGTGTTCCAAGGGCAGGGCGGTTACCTGCCGCTGCGGGTGCGCGCGTTGCTGGATTTCCTGGTGGAACGGGTGGATCTGTCCCGCCCGTTGGGGTAATGGCCGCGGGGCGCGGCAACGCAAGGCGCCAGCCAGCGTCCGACGAGACCCGCGGTGCGTCGGGTGTATCCGGACCCGGCCGGCGGCCTGCGCATTACGCGAGGTATGTTGGGGGGCGTGCGGAACCGGCCAGCGGCGGGTACCGACCGTGGGTCGGTACCTGCCCTCAAACCTGCAGCAGCTTGCGGGCGGCCGCGCGGGCTTCCTTGCTGACTTCCACCCCGCCCAGCATCCGGGCAAGTTCTTCCTCGCGGGCCTTGGGGTCCAGCTTCTCCACCGCGCTCTGGGTCATGCCGTCCACCGGCGCCTTGCTGACCCGGTAATGCGCGTGGCCTTTGGACGCGACCTGCGGCAAGTGGGTGACGCACAACACCTGGCGCTTCTCGCCGAGGGCGCGCAGCTTGTGCCCGACGATGTCGGCCACCGCGCCGCCGATGCCCGAATCGACTTCGTCGAAGACCATGGTCGGCACCGCGTCCAGGCCCAGCGCGGCCACCTCGATGGCCAGCGAAATACGTGACAGTTCACCGCCGGAGGCGACCTTGCGCAGGGCGCGCGGCGGCTGCCCTGCATTGGCGGCGACCAGGAACTCGACCCGCTCGGCGCCGTTCGGGTCCGGCTTGACCACGGTCTGCGGCTCGAGGTCGATCAGGAACTGCCCGCCGCCCATGCCCAGCTCGCCGATCAGGGTGGTGGTGGTGTCCGACAGCGCCTTGGCGGCCTCGCGGCGGCTCTTGCTCAGCACCTCGGCCACGGTCTGCCACTGGCCGGCGGCGCGATCGATCTCGCCGGCCAGCGCCTGCAGCCGGGTGTCGGCGCCGCGCAGCTGCTCGACCTCTGCTTCCATCGCGTCGCGGTGCTCGCCCAGCGCTTCCATCGGCACCCGGTGCTTGCGCGCCAGGTCGTGCAGGCGACCAAGCCGGCGCTCGATGTCCTCGAACTGTTCCGGGTCGGCGTCCAGGTCGTCGTGGACGCGGTCCAGCAGCGCCAGTGCCTCGTCCAGCTGGATGGCGGCGCTGTCGAGCAGGGCATCGACCTCGCCCAGGCGCGGATCGTGTTCGGCCACCCGCGCCAGCTCGTGGCGGGTCTGCTGCAGCAGCTGCAGCGCGGAGGTGTCTTCATCGCCGTTCAGGCGCGCCACGGCCACGTCGCAGGCGGCGATCAGCGCGCTGGCGTGGGCCTGGCGGCGGTGGCTGCTGCCCAGCTGGGCGATCGAGGCCGGTTCCAGATCCTCGCGCTGCAGCTCGCCCAACTGGTGTTCCAGGTAGCCGATGCGGTCGCTGACATCGCCCTGGCGCGACAGCGATTCGGCCTCGTCCACCAGCGCCTGCCAGCGTGCGGCGGCCTGGCGGACCTGGCCGCGCTCGGTCTCGTTGCGCGCGAACGCGTCCAGCAGGGCCAGCTGCGAGGGCCGCGCGAGCAGCGCCTGCTGTTCGTGCTGGCCATGGATTTCCACCAGCGTGGACGCCAGCTCGGTCAGCTGGGTGAGGGTGACCGGGCGCCCGTTGATCCAGGCGCGCGAGCCGCCGTCGGCACGGATGATCCGGCGCAGCTGGCACTGGTCCTCGTCGTCCAGTTCATTCTCGCGCAGCCAGCGCCGCGCCGGGGCGTCTTCGCCGGGGGCGAATTCGGCCGACAGTTCCGCGCGGGCGGCGCCGTGGCGGACCACGCCGCTGTCGGCGCGCAGGCCGGACAGGAAGCCCAGCGCGTCGACCATCAGCGACTTGCCCGCGCCGGTCTCGCCGGAAACCACGGTCATGCCCGGCCCGAATTCGAGTTCGGTAGCGCGGACGACGGCAAAATCCTTGATCGATAGATGTTTGAGCATGGTTGTCTGTTCTCGAGCCGCGCAACGCTAGCATGGGTGAGGGGCGGCTCCAATGCGCGGATATCAATCGTGATGTACCGATGGCTTGCCAACGGGCCCCATCGCCATTATCTAGTGTTGCGTCTCACAGGCTGATTC
>NZ_JBFULO010000249.1:0-5457 GCF_054049855.1 Stenotrophomonas sp. P5_B8
GGCTCGGATCGGCCAGCTGCGAAGGCTGGATGTTGCCCAGCGCGCGCGCGATCTGATCGATGCGGCCGGGGTGCTGCTGTTCCCACTGCTGCAGCATCTGCCCGACCTGGCGGCGTTGCAGGTTGTCCTGGCTGCCGCACAGGTTGCACGGGATGATCGGAAACGCGCGTGCCTGCGCATAGGCGCGGATATCGTCTTCGGCCACGTAGGCCAGCGGACGGATCACCACGTGCTGGCCGTCATCGCTGCGCAGCTTGGGCGGCATCGCCGACAGCTTGGCATGGTGGAACAGGTTGAGGAAGAACGTGGCCACGCTGTCATCGCGGTGGTGGCCCAACGCGATCTTGCTGAAGCCATTCTCCGCCGCATGGCGGTACAGCGCGCCGCGGCGCAGGCGCGAGCATAGCGAACACATCGTGCGGCCTTCGGGAATCACCCGGCTCACCACCGAATAGGTGTCCTGCTCGATGACCTGGTAGGCCACCCCGATCGATTCGAGGTACGCCGGCAGTACGTGCGCGGGGAAGTCCGGCTGCTTCTGGTCCAGGTTGACCGCGACCAGCTCGAAGCGCACCGGCGCCTTTTTCTGCAGCTGCAGCAGCACGTCCAGCAGGGTGTAGCTGTCCTTGCCGCCGGACAGGCACACCATCACCTTGTCGCCGTCGGCGATCATGCCGAAATCGCCGATGGCCTGGCCGACCTGGCGGCGCAGGCGCCGCGCCAGCTTGTCCTGCACGGCGTCGAGCGCGCGCGGATCGCGGGCGCGCGGGACGGGATCGGGCAGGGCGAAGACGGCGCTCATGGGGGGTCATTCTACCGGCTCGCGCCGACCGTCACGGCCACCGGGAAGTGACTGCGTTCACCCCCACGGCTCACCGTGGATGTGTATGCTCGAGACTGTGGATACCATGACACTCGCCGACATCAGCGCCCGCCTTGCCCACCTCCGGCAGGAGCACCGCGCGCTCGATGACCAGATCCAGCGCATGGCCGCCAACGGCGAGGACGAGCTGGAATTCAAGCGTCTGAAACGACGCAAGCTGCAGTTGAAGGACTGCATCGCCAAGCTGGAAGACATGCTGATCCCCGACGAACCGGCGTAGAGCCGACCGTTGGTCGGCTGCCGTCCGTCCCGTTCCCCGCCGATGTTCCGGAGGGTAGAGCCGACCGTTGGTCAGCTGCCGTCCTTCCCGTTCCCCGCCGAAGTTCCGGAGGGTAGAGCCGACCGTTGGTCGGCTGCCGTTCTACCCGCTCCCCGCCGATGTTCCGGACGGTAGAGCCGACCGTTGGTCGGCTGCCGTCCGTCCCGGCGGCATGAACCTTGGCGTGCGGCTTCGGACGATGGTCAGCGTCGGTCAGCCGGTGCACGCCGTATTGCTTCGTCTCCGGACGCTTTTGCCGCGCTTGCGCGCGGGTACCGACCAACGGTCGGTACCTACGAATTGCTGGCGAACGCAATAAGATCCGGATACGTCGGGATACGTGTGGATGCGCCTCGGCGCATCCGCGTCCGTCAATCCGTGGCGACCGGCTCTTCCGGCTTGGCCGCTTCCGGACTCACCCGTTCGATGGTGTGGCGCAGTTCGCGGCCGAGGATGAACTTGGCATCCTTGGCCCATGCATCCAGGCGCGCGTCGAACAGCAGCTTGCTGTTTTCGTCCGGCCACACCAGACGCAGTTCGCGCAGTTTCTGGATGAAGCCGCGGAACAGGGTGCGGTCGAAGAACTCCGGCGCCGCCGGTGCATACAGAAGGCTCAGGCGCTGCGCAGCCTGCTGGCACAGGCTTTCCAGTTCGGCCGCACCCAGCGTGCCCGGGCCGTTCTTCACCAGCACCGAGATGGCGATGTAATAGCGCTCGAACGCCTGCTGCAACGAGTGGCCGATCGCACGCAGGCGGAACACCTCGTCGGTCTGCCCGGTGTTGCGCGCCAGGATGCCGCCGTCGTCGTCGTTGATGTTCTGCAGCAGGCCCTCGCGCACGAACACGTTGATGGTCTGTTCGATGCGCTGGGCGAACTCGTCCTCGGTCCACGGCAGGAACAGCTCGGCCTGCAGGAACGGATACACCGTGCGGCCCAGTTGGACCAGGCCGGTGCGGCTCATGCGGCGATTGTTCTGGAAGCAGCAGGCCACCCACGAGGAGGCGGTGAACAGGTGGATGACGTTGTTGCGGAAGTAGCTGAGCAGCACCGCGGTGTCGCCGCTGACACTGAGCACATCGCCCAGCGGGTGCTTGATGCGGGTGAGGACGTTGATCTCTTCGGCGTGGGCGATGATCCGCTCCGGCGAGTGCGGTGTCACCGTCACCCGGTCCGAATACGGCATCTCCACCAGCAGCGTCTTGCACAGTTCAATCTGCGCGATCAGGTCGGCCTCGCCCATCGCGTGCTTGGGCGTGGACAGCAGCGCCAGCGCCAGCAGGTTGATCGGGTTGACGTCGGCAGCGCCGTTGATGTGCACCTGGATGCGCTCGGCCAGATGGTCGACCGTGCCCGACAGCCAGGACGGCTTCTCGTCCTCGCCCACCGGCTGCCCGTTCCACGCCGGCGCCTGCTGGGCCAGCACGTCGTTGAGCGCGATCGGCTCGCCGAAGTTCACCACCACCTGCCCGTAGTTCTGCTTGAGCACCTTGGGGATGGACCACAACAGCGACCAGATCGATTCCTTTTCCTTGGGCCGCCCGGACAGTTCGTCGAGGTAGCTGCCGCCTTCCATCAGCTTTTCATAGCCGATGTAGACCGGCTGGAACAGCACCGGCTTGCGCGGCTGGCGCAGGAACGCGCGCAGCGTCATCGAGATCATGCCGCCCTTGGGCTGCAGCAGGCGACCGGTACGCGAGCGACCGCCTTCGACGAAGTATTCGATCGAATAGCCACCGGCGACCAGCTGCGCCACGTACTCGCTGAGCACCGCCGAATACAGCGCGTTGCCGCGGATGGAGCGACGGATGAAGAACGCACCGCCCTTGCGCAGCAGCGTACCGACCACCGGCAGGTTGAGGTTGATGCCGGCCACGATGTGCGGCGGCACGATGCCCCGGTCGTACAGCAGGTAGGACAGCAGCAGGTAGTCCATGTGGCTGCGGTGGCTGGGCACGTAGACCACTTCGTGCCCGGGCGCGGCGGCCTTGAACTTGTCCAGGTGATGCACCAGCACGCCGGCGTAGATGCGGTTCCAGACATGGCTGAGCATGAAGCTGGCCGAGCGCACGGCGGGGCTGGAATAGTCCGCGGCGATTTCCCAGGCGTAGGCGTGCGCCTTCTTCCAGGCATCGGCCGGCTTGGAGTTGTCGCGCTTGGCCTGCGAAGCGATCGCCTCGCGCACGGTGTCCGCGTCCAGCACCTTGTCCACCAGCAGGCGGCGGGTGGACAGGTCCGGGCCGATCACCGACTCGCGGATGCGGCGGAAGTGGGTACGCAGCACGCGCTGCAGCTTGCGCACGGTACGTTCGGGGTCCAGCCCCTCGTTGATCGTGCTGCGCAGCGAGATCGGCGGGGCAAACCGCACGATGGTGCTGCGGCCATTGAGCAGGACGGCCAGCAGGCGACGGAAACGGCCCACCAACGCCCAGTTTTCCGAGAACAGCACCGCGAACCAGCCGCTCTGCTTGTCCGGGGCACGGCCGACGAAGATCGACACCGGCACCAGGTGGACGTCCAGCTCATCGCGCGCGCGGTGGGCCTGGAGCACCTTGGCCAGCGAATCGGAATGGGTCTTGGCGCCCCGCTGCTCGGGAATCAGCGAGTTGCTGCTGCTCCGGCGCGACAGCGCCACATAGGCGCGCTTGCGCCCGGTCGGATCGCCGGCGATGGGCACCAGTGGCGATGGCAGGCCGGCCTCGCGGCAGGCCTTGTCCAGGATCAGCGCGTTGGACAGACCGTAGTCCTCCAGCACGTACACCACCGGGCGACCGTCGTTGTACTGGCCGGGGTGCTCGGGTTCGATCTTCAACGCCAGCCACGGCTCGACCAGGCGGCCGAGCAGGCGCGCCCACCACGGGCGGCGGCCCACCGGGGCGCGGCTGCCGGGGACGATGGCCGACGGCGCAACGTCGACCGGCTCAGCGCCGACAGGCGCCTCAGGCGGTACCTGGCCGGCATCGGCCGGGGCGCCGGTGGCGGCCACGGGAACGGACGACGGGGACGAAGCGTCCGGCGTCTTGGGCGGCTCTTCGCCGGGGAAAGGCAGGGGATTCTGGTTCGGCATCGGCTTCATTATGGCTTAGCCGATGCGGAAGCACCGTCCTTGACCGTCGCGGCCGCCTCTGTTTCGGCGGCCTGGCGGGCGTCATGTTCAGCTTGTGCGGCCTGTGCGGCCTGCAGCAGCGCATCGGCCTCTTCCAGCGTGCGGGACACGTACCAGTGTCCATCGCGACGGGTCATGCGCACCTGGGCCTCGATCTGTTCGCCGGCCAACGGGTACTGCACCCGCACCACGGCATCGTTGCCCAGCGCGGACACCACCTCCCCGCGCAGCCCCGTGAGCGCACCGTCCAGCGAGAGTCCATAGCTGGCCAGCGCGGTCTTGAAGGCCTTGAAGAACGGGCCCAGCCGTCGCAGCGATTCCTCCATGCCGGCCGTCTGCAGCTGCGCGTCGGTGGACAACCCGGTAGTGCGCGCGGTGGCGGTAAGCAAGGTGATGGTGGTGCGGGCACGCTGCTTGTCGGTCAGCGGTGCCGCCGCCGCCCAACGGCTGAGCACGTCGACCACCTGGCTGTAATGGGCGCGCTGGGCATCGGTGTAATCGGTCTGGTTGCGCAGGTACTGCACGCCGAACAGCCCCATCGAGTGCGCGGCCTGGCGCACGCCGGTGGCCTGGCCGGCAATCTGGGTGTCGAACGAACGCTGCAACCGCTGCGGGGCGTCCGGCTGGGACAGCGCGGCGAGCATCGGCAGCAGCTGGCCCTCCAGCGGCAGCTCGGTCAGTGGCCAGCGGCTGTGGCCCTGCGCCCAGGCCGACTGCAGGCGCTCGTACTGGGCCGGCGGTACCGACGCGCGCGCATAGCCGATCAGGTCGTTGTCGGCGACCTGCCGGGCCAACTGCTGCAGCGCGGCCACCGGCTCTGCCGCCGGTGCGTCCGGATCGATCCGATCGCCCTTGCAGGCACTGAGCAGCACCAATCCACACAGGGCCAGCGCCAGCGCATGCCCCCGGTACTGCCACGACTTGGACGACATGGACATGAATTCGGACTCCCCGGGCCGGTCCGCATCTTGCGGCCTGCGCGCCCGCAGCGGCAAGCCACGCCCTGCCCGGATGCAATCAGGCAGACGCAACCTATTGAAGCAGATGATTATTTCAATACGGGTGGTTCGTCTGGTGCAAGAAAGGATCTTCGCCCCTGGGCGGGGCAAGCAGAAGCGTGCTTCGACCGCTTCCAGCAGCGGCGGTCGATGGGTCGGGCGCTGGGCGCCCRTGCCCTTTCCGGCGAATGTCCTCCGGCGTCGGCCTGCGGC
>NZ_JBFULO010000250.1:0-5451 GCF_054049855.1 Stenotrophomonas sp. P5_B8
GGTCAACGAGCTGGCGTTGATCTTCGACCGGCTCGGCATCGATACCCAGGACGTGCTCGACGCGGCCGGCAGCAAGTGGAATTTCCTGCCGTTCCGCCCCGGCCTGGTCGGCGGCCACTGCATCGGCGTGGACCCGTATTACCTGCTGCACAAATCCGAGAGCGTGGGCTACCACCCGGATCTGATCCACACCGCCCGCCAGGTCAACAACCGGGTCGGCGCCCACGTGGCGCAGCGTGTGCTGGCCCTGCTGGCCGGGCGCGACAAGGCACCGTCCGACGCGCGCATCCTGGTGCTTGGGGTGACGTTCAAGGAGAACTGCCCGGACCTGCGCAACAGCCGTGCGCTGGAGCTGGCGCAGACCCTGCAGGCCAGTGGCGCGCACGTGGACGTGCAGGACCCCTGGGTAGGCCCGGCGGCGCTGGCTGGCAGTGGCGTGCACTGGGTGGAGCAGGCCGCGCCCGGCGCGTTCGACGCGGTGGTACTGGCGGTGGCGCATGACCAGTTCCGCGCCTTCGATGCCGCCGCCATCGGCGCGCTGCTCGCGCCCGGTGGCGTGGTCTACGACGTCAAGTCGGTATGGCCGCGGGACGTGGTGGACGGCCGGTTGTAGACTCGAACGCGTTATTGATCGAGGAAAGCCATGCATCGTTACCTGGTTTACATGCTCGCCATCCTGCTGTTTCCGGTCTGCCTGTGGCTGGCCACGATCTGGCCGGCCTGGTACTGGGGCGTGGGCGTGACCGCCGCGCTCGCCCTCCTGGGCACCTGGGATCTGCTGCAGAAACGCAGCACGCTGCGTCGCAACTACCCGGTGATGGCGCACTTCCGTTACGGGCTGGAATCGATCGGCCCGGAGATCCGCCAGTACTTCGTGCAGAGCGACCTGGAGGACGTGCCGTTTTCGCGGCAGCAGCGCGCGCTGATCTACCAGCGCTCCAAGAATGAAATGGACGTGGTGCCGTTCGGTACGCTGCGCAGCACCTATGCGGTGGACTACGAGTGGATCAACCATTCGCTGGCGCCGACCGAGATCGCGCACAGCGATTTCCGCGTGCTGATCGGGCCCAACTGCGCCAAGCCGTATTCGGCCAGCGTGTTCAATATTTCGGCAATGAGCTTCGGCTCGCTGTCGGCCAACGCGATCCGCGCACTCAACGAAGGCGCGCGGCGTGGCAGTTTCTACCATGACACCGGCGAAGGCTCGATTTCGCCGTATCACCGGGAAATGGGCGGTGATCTGGTCTGGGAAATCGGCTCGGGTTACTTCGGTTGCCGGGGCGATGATGGGCACTTCAGCGAAGAGAAGTTCGTCGCCAACGCCACCCATGACCAGGTCAAGATGATCGAGATCAAGCTGTCGCAGGGCGCCAAGCCCGGTCATGGCGGGGTGCTGCCGGCAGCCAAGGTCAGCGCGGAAATCGCGATCACCCGCGGCGTGCCGSTGGGCGTGGAGTGTGTGTCGCCGTCCAAGCATTCCGCGTTCAGTACCCCGGTGGAGCTGCTGCAGTTCGTGGCGCGGCTGCGCGAGCTGTCCGGTGGCAAGCCGGTCGGCTTCAAGCTGGCCATCGGACATCCGTGGGAGTGGTTCGGTATTGCCAAGGCCATGCAGGAAACCGGGCTGCTGCCGGACTTCATCGTGGTCGATGGCGCCGAAGGCGGTACCGGTGCGGCCCCGGCCGAGTTCGTCGACCATGTCGGCGTGCCAATGCACGAAGCGCTGCTGCTGGTGCACAACACCCTGGTCGGGCTGGACCTGCGCGACCGCATCAGGATCGGCGCGGCCGGCAAGGTGACCAGTGCGTTCGAGATCGCACGCACCATCGCGCTTGGCGCGGACTGGTGCAATGCCGGGCGTGGCTTCATGTTCGCGCTGGGCTGCATCCAGTCGCTGAGCTGCCACACCGACAAGTGCCCGACCGGTATCGCCACCCAGAATCCGAACCGCTGGCGTCACCTGGATGCCGTGGACAAAGCCACCCGCGTGCACAGCTACCACGACAACACCGTGCGCGCGCTGCGCGACCTGCTGTGCGCGGCCGGCTTGAACCACCCGTCCGAGCTGGGACCCGAGCACATCCTGCGGCGGGTGTCGCCGGTGGAAATCCGCTCGCTGGCCTCGCTGTACCGTTATCTGAGTCCGGGCGAGCTGCTGCGGCAGGTGCCCGATCACGCCGTGTTCCATGATTACTGGGGCGATGCGCGCAGTGATTCGTTCCAGCCGCCGGCGCGGATCCAGGCGCTGCGCACGAGCAAGTCGCGCTGATGGCGGATGCGATCGGACCGCCACAGGACACGCATGCAGCCGGGCAGGGCCCGATATTGCGGCGTGGACGCCCGGAGGAGGCCGATGCCCTGTGGGTGCTGCGCACCCGCTGCGTGCGCGAGCTGTGTAGCGCAGCCTATCCGCCCGAGGTGATCGCGCCGTGGGCCGCCTCGCGGCCGCCTGCGCATTATCGTGAGCTGATCGGGCAGGGCGGCTRCATCGTCGCCGAGGACGATGCGGGCACGCTGCTGGGCTATGGCGTGATCGATCAGCAGGGCAACGAGATCGATGCGTTGTTTGTCGACCCCGACTACGGCGGGCGTGGCATCGGCAGCGTGCTGATGCACGCGCTGCAGGCGCTGACCGATCCGACCCGCCCGCTGGTGCTGTCGGCCTCGCTCAATGCGGTACCGTTTTACCAGCGTGCCGGATTCAAACCGCTGCGCGAAGAAACCTACCCGCACCCCAGCGGCGTTGCCCTGGCGTCGGTGCGCATGCAACGCGGCTGATCCCGGCCGGCGCGCACCACCGTCGCAACCACCCCGCTATTGCCGGCCGCTGGCCGGCTCCTCAGCACCGTCAGAAGCACCAAGGTAGTGCCGGCCGCTGGCCGGCTCCTCAGCATCGTCAGAAGCACCTGGTAGTGCCGGCCGCTGGCCGGCTCCTCAGCATCGTCAGAAGCACCAAGGTAGTGCCGGCCGCTGGCCGGCTCCGCAACACCGTCGGACGCATCCGGCAGCGCCGGCCAACGGCCGGCACAACCGGTCACAGGTTGCGCAGGTACTCCACCACCCCGCGCCCCGCCCGCAACCCGCTCGCATAGCAGGCAGTGAGCAGGTAGCCCCCGGTCGGCGCTTCCCAGTCCAGCATCTCGCCGGCGCAGAAAGTACCCGGTAGATCGCGCAGCATCAGCTGCGTATCGAGCGCTTCCAGCCGCACGCCACCGGCGCTGCTGATCACCTCCGCGATCGGACGCGGGCGCAGCAGGGGCAGCGGCAGGCGCTTGAGCGCGGCGGCGATGCGCGGCGGTGGCAATTGACCGGCGTCCTTGCCCAGGATTTCGAACAGCAGCGCCGACTTGACCCCGCCCAGGCCCAGCTGGCGACGCAGGTGCTCGCCGAAACTGCGGCCCTGGCGCGGACGCTGCAGCTTGTCCAGGACCTGCGCTTCGGTCTGGCCCGGCAGCAGGTCCAGGTGCAGGTGCACCCGGCCGTCGCGGGCGAGGGTGTCGCGCAGSTCGGCGGCCATCGCATAGATCAGGCTGCCCTCGATACCGTCGGCGCTGATCACGCACTCGCCCTGCTGCGACCGGAGCTGGCCGTCCAGCGCGGTCCAGTAGGCCACCACCGGCTTCAACGGGGCGCCGGCCTGGCGCTCGCGGAAGTAGGTGGTCCAGTCGATGTCGAAGCCGCAGTTGGCCGGCTGCAGGGGGGCGATGTCCACGCCACGCGCGGCCAGCGGCGCCACCCACGCGGCGTCGGAGCCCAGCTCGGGCCAGCTGCCGCCGCCCATCGCCAGCACCACCGCATCGGCGTGCACGTCCACCTCGCCGTTGGGCGTGTCGAAACGTAGTGCGCCATCGTCCTGCCAGCCGGTCCAGCGGTGCTGCACATGCAGGCGCACGCCCTGTTCCTTCAAGCGGCGCACCCAGCCGCGCAGCAGCGGGGCGGCCTTGCGGTCGACCGGGAATACCCGGCCCGAGCTGCCCACGTAGGTGTCCACCCCGAATCCGTGGGCCCACCCGCGCAGCGCCGGCCCGTCGAAATCGGCCAGCCATGCGCCCACGTCGGCCGCGCGCTCGCGGTAGCGCGAGACGAACAGCGCGTGCGGATCCGAATGCGTCAGGTTCAAACCGCCCTTGCCGGCGATCAGGAACTTGCGTCCCGGCGACCCCTTGGCTTCATACACATCGACGTGGTGGCCGGCGGCGCGCACGGTTTCGGCGGCCATCAGCCCGGCCGGGCCACCGCCGATGATCGCCACGCGCCGCGGCGCGCTGTCTGGACTACGCATGCGGCAAACTCAGTTCGGCTTGACGTCGAGCAGCTCGACATCGAACACCAGCGAAGAACCGGGGCGGATCGGGCCGGCGCCACGGTCGCCGTAGCCGTACTCGGCCGGGATCATGAGGGTGCGCTTGCCGCCCACCTTCATGCCGGCAAAGCCTTCGTCCCAACCCTTGATGACCTGGCCCTGGCCCAGGTTGAAGGTGAAGGGTTCGCCACGGTCGACCGAGCTGTCGAACTTCTCGCCATGCTTGTCAGCGGCGCGCTCGTCATAGATCCAACCGGTGTAATGCACGGTGACCTTGTTGCCTGGAGTGGCCTCGGCGCCAGTGCCCGGCTGGGTATCGATCTTCTCGAACTGGGCGATGCTGCCACCCGGCGGCGGGCCAGGCGGGGTGCAGCCGGCGAGCGCCAGCAGTGCCAGGGGAGCAAGCAGGTAGGAGGACAGGCGACGCATGGCGGCTCCGGATCGCAAAAACGGGACGCAAGGGTAGCGCATCGCCGGGCGCTATCATGGGCACATGTCGAAACTGCTGCTCAACCTGCGCAACGTCGCGGACGATGAAATCCAGGACGTGACCGCCCTGCTGGACCAGGCGGGCATCGCCCATTACCGCACCGAACCCAGCCCGTGGGGCATCTCCTGGGGCGGAATCTGGATCCGCGACAATGACGACCTGCCGCGCGCCAAGGCGCTGATGGCGCCCTACCAGGAGGCCCGCGGCGTGCGCGTGCGTGCCGAACGGGAGGCCGCGCTGCGTGATGGCACCGCCGAAACCTTCGGCAGCCTCCTCCAGCGCCGACCGCTGTTCGTGGTCGCCATGCTGCTGGGCATGCTGGCTGCGGCGGCGCTGGTACTGCTGCCATTCGTACTGCTGCGGGGCTGAATCACCGCCGGCGGTGGGCCCGGCGGTGCGGCCGGCGCGATTTATAATGGGCCGATGATCGCCAATACCGCCGCCTACCACTTCACCCCCATCGCCGACCCGGATGCGCTGTGCGCGACCCTTCTGGAGCGGGCAACCGCCGCAGGGCTGCGCGGCACCATCCTGGTGGCGGGCGAGGGCATCAACCTGTTCCTGGCCGGCAGTGAGCCGGGCATCGACGGCTTCTACGCCCCCCTGCAGGCCGACCCGCGTTTTGCCGGGCTGCGGGTCAAGACCAGCTACAGCCAGATGC